>JAUIKJ010000130.1 GCA_030430835.1 Candidatus Hydrogenedentota bacterium | reverse complement strand
GCGACACGGTACGATCGAAGGTGTGCGCGGTGAGCCCCAGGGTCAGGACGCCTTCCATCGTGTTCTGCAGTGCCACACTGCCGCCCTGCGGCGGCACGATCCGCGCACGCTGGCCCGCGCGGAACAGGGCGATATCCGACTGCGGGGCCTCCGCATGGAAGCGGATCTGGCGCGTATCGAGCAACGTCAGGGCCAACTCGCCCTCCTCAAGCCAACCGCCGTTGTTCACGGCAAGTACTTCGACAACGCCTGCGCGCTGTGCACGCACCTCGAGCGCTGCGATGGATCGCCAGGTGGATTCGTCGCCGTTCTCCGCACGCAGCGCGTCCACCGGGAGTCCGGTTACCGAAGACAGGCCCTTCAGGCGTGAGGTGTAGTGTTCATGCGCCTCGCGCAGGGCCGCTTCCTGGGCACGTATCTCCGCGTCGAGACGTGGCAGGCTGTTCCGGAGCATGGCGGCTTCCGCTTCCAACTCCGCCTTGCGCACCTTGACCGAGGCCAGGTTTTTCAGGCGCTCGTCCTGCTTCGCGAGCGAGGCACGCGCCTCGCCACGCCGCGCGCGGGCGACCTCCAGTGCCGCTTCCATCATCGTGATATCGCCTTCGGCCTCCACCGCCTCGTGCTGGATTTGACGCCAGCGGGGCGAATCAATGGTAAAGAGCACCTGACCAGCATCTACGGCCTCGAACTGCGCGACCCGCAGTTCGATACGCCCACCCGGTACCGCACGGTATTCCTGCCGCGCGGTGGGGACAATCTCGAACTGGCCCGGCACCCGCCGGGTACGCCCCACGGCACGGCGCTCTACGGTGGCGAAGTTGATGCCAAGATTGTCGCGCACGCCGGGCGGAATCGCCACACCACCGGCGGGCGCGGCAGAAGCCTCTTCAAGGGTGTCCTCGCAGCAGTCGTCAACCGCTTCGGTAGTCGCGTCCGGCTCCGCACAACAGTCGTCCACGATGATGGTCATCTCACCGGTTTCGGGATCCACGATCGTCTCGCAGCATTCCTCCACGGCAGCTTCGCTGCCCGTGATCGCGCTGACGAAAGGAAGCCGATCGCAACCGGCACCTACGATGACGATCACCATGCCTCCCAGAATGGGGGTTGCCATTCCTTTCATTGCTTGCTTCATTGGTCGGTCTCCACGGGCGCCGCGAGGCGGATCGCACCCGCCGCCGCAGCGGCTTCAAGACGCACGCCGGCGATCGATTCCGCCAGGGCCGCGTTCAAGAGTTCCTGTTTCACGGCCAGGGCCTGGCCGAGTGTTTCGTAAAGCACCACGATGTCGATCTCGCCGACGTCGAGGAGGGCACGGGATTCCGCGAGTTGCGTGTCCACGGCGGGTGCCGCTTCCGTGCGCAACCGCGCATGTTGTTCACGGCTTCCCGCCAGCGCAGACAGGGCCTGCGCGTATTCCGCCTGCAGGTGCTGGTAGGCGGCGATGGCCCGGGCCCGGGCGATGTCGCGCGCGCCCGCGGCTTCGGCGATGCCCGCGCGGTTCGCGTTCCAGACCGGCACCGGAAAGCCAAGTCCGATCACCAGCGCGGTCTCGTTCTCCTCGTCAGCATAGTTCGGCGATAACGTCAGGTCGGGGTACTGCTTGCGCAGTTCCACCCGGAGCCGGACTTCGGCGGCCTGATACTCGGCGCGCAGCCGCGCGATGGCCGGGTGGTCTTCCGGCTGCGGGATCAAGGCATCCGGGTCGGGACCGGGGTGGATGCGCGGCACGAGCTTCACGGGCGCATCGGGCAGGAGGCCCAGCAGTTCGATCACCCCGAACCGGGCTTCGGCTTCGGCCTGGGCCTCACGTGTCCGCTCGGCGCTGCGCCGTGCATGCTCGATGTGAAACAAGCGCGCGCGGGTCGGGGACAGTTCGCCGGCGTCCGCCAGCGACTCCGCGGCTTGTGTGAACTGCTCGAGCAGTTCCAGATGCGTGTCCAGCAGGGCAACGCGTTCGCGCGTTACGCTCCAGCGGGCCCACGCTTCGCGTACTGCGGTCACGGTGTCCCATTCGGCCTCAGCAACGCGCAGGCGTGCCACGTCGTGCTCGGTACCGCGGAGCCGGCGCTCCGCCGCGGGGCGCCCCGAAAGTGGAATCGTGATACTGAGGGAGGCGGCATTGATCCAGGATCGCTTCACACCACCGGCATCGCGGAGCAGTCCGCCGTCTTCATCCACGGACTTCCGGCCGCGCTCCAGGCCAATCGCGGGATCGTCCCAGCGGCCGGCCGCACCGGCCAGCGCCGCGGCCTGGTCCCCCTCGAACCGCATGACCCGAAGGTCCAGGTTGTACCAGAGTGCAACGGCCTGTGCCTCGCACAGGGTCAGGCCGTCGGCCGGATCGAATCCGGCACAATCCTCACCACCCAGCGCGTCGAGCGCGGCGGCGAAGTCCCGAACCGGCGGCACATCCAGCGTCTGGCTGCGTAGCGTCTCGCCCTGCGCGCGCAGGTCGAGTGGTTCCGGGGACAGGTGCTGGCACCCGGCCAGCACGGTGATCGCCGCCACGGCGCCGATCGGGCGTAGATAGATCCATCGCATCAATTGCGGGTCCTCTTTGTTTGCGAACGGATGGATCGGTCCCTGGGTGAGTAGGGAGCGTGCGCCATCCGCGGTTACGTCAGCGTGCAGAAAGGCAGGCTAGACGCGCGGAGGACCCCGGAGTGTGGGTTGCGTGAGGCAGGGTGCGTGGTAGGTCGCGGGGTCGTTGGTCCCGACCGGTTGCGGCACCTTGGTGGTGGCGAGCAGTTCACGGAGCGGGCTCTGCACCCAGGCCACGAGCACCGTGGACCCGGCACGCGGCGCGATGTAGCCCTGCGCCGAGATGTCGTGGTGGTGCCCATCGTGGTTGTGCGGCGTACCGCAGCAAGAGGCATCGAAGACTTCGAAGCCCTTTTTGGTATTCCATTCCGCGTTTTCGCAATCCGTGTCCAGCGTACTCAGCAGGTTGCCGAAGCCGTCCTGATGCGCCAGTTCGTGGCCGTGCCCCACGGCAAGGTGGACCGGCATCGCCAGCGTATTCGCGGCGATGAGGAGGGCGGCCAGAATGGAATAGAAGCGGTACATGGAACCCAAAGCCTAATGAATTTCCGGGAGAAGGTCAATCCGCCGCGCGCGCACCCGATTCCGCGCCGGGAATCAGTCCTGCCTCACGGCCACGCAAATCCCAACACGCTACAGGCCATTCCGCGGCGCGGACCGCGAGCGCGGCGGCATGCCGGGCGTCTGGCTGCAGGTCACACAGTTGCCATTGCGCGGCTTCGCCGGGCGCGTCGCGCACCCAGGTAATCGCACAGGGCGCCCCCGGCAGGAGGGGCACGTGGAAGCTGTCGAGGGGTATGGACAGCCCAAGACCCCGGGCCTTGATGTAGGCCTCCTTGCGGGTCCAAGCGCGCATAAAAGCGGCGGGACGATCGGCGGGCAGCAGCGTCATGAGTGCTTCGCTTTCTTCGGGTGCGAAGAAGCGGCGCGCTAGTTTCTCGTGATCCGCCGCGCGATCGATTGCTTCCACATCCACTCCCAGCTCGGCGCCACGCGCAAAGGCCGCGAGGACCAGATCGCCGGAGTGCGCGATGCTGAATTCGATACCGCTGCTCTGGTGCGTCCCAGCGAGTTGCGGCTTTCCCTGCGGGTTCTTTTTGAAGACAAGTTCGGCGGGTGCAGCGTCGAGGTAACGCGCGAGGAGACCCCGGGCCATGCCCCGGCCGAGGACGCCGCGTCGCCGATCGTCTGCCTTGCGAAAGCCATTGAATCGATCCCGCTCGTCTTCGGAGAGAAGCGCCACAAGCGGGTCGATAACGGGTGCGGCCGACGTGATCGAGGCAAGCCACACCTGCACGGTTTGGGGGGGCAACGCAACCGCCTTCGGCGGCGCCCGCCAGAGGCCTGCGTTCTCGACTTCGTCACTCATGGCAAGAAAGTGTGCCGCGTACGCCGGGGGCAGTCAACGTCCAGGCAACTCAGACACGACCCAAGATCGCGCAAAGCGTCTGCACGACGTATCGAACTTCATCTTCCGTGTTGTCCGGGCCGAGACTGAAGCGCAGTGCGGCCTGGGCATGCGCATGATCGAGCCCCATCGCCAGCAGCACGTGGGACGGGTCGAGCGATCCCGCAGTGCAGGCGGATCCGGTGCTGACCGCGATGCCCTGCGCGTCGAGCGCCAACATCAGCGACTCACCATCGTGACCGGGGAAGGACAGATTGAGAATATGCGGCGCGCGGTGGAGCGGATGCCCATTGACGATGGCGGCCGGAAACGCGGCGCAGACTTCGTGCTCCAGCTGATCCCGCAAGCTGGATACGCGGCGCGCGACGTCATCGAGACGTGCGGCGGCGAGGGCGCAGGCCCTGCCGAAGCCGACGATTGCCGCGACGTTCTCCGTGCCCGCGCGGCGTCCGGATTCCTGCGGACCGCCGACAACCTGTGCATCGAGGCGCAGGCCTCGGCGCACATAGAGCGCGCCGATGCCCTTCGGTCCTTGCAGTTTGTGCGCAGAGATAGAGAGCAGGCTGACGGGTAGATTCCGGACGTTGATGGGGATCCTGCCGGCGGCCTGCACGGCGTCGCTGTGGAAGATTGCGCCCACATCCTGGCAATGCGCGGCGAGGGTGGCCCCGTCTTGCAGGGTGCCGGTTTCATTGTTCACCAGCATCGCCGAAACCAGCATCGCGTTCTCGTCGATGGCGGTGTCCAGCGCATTGGGGGCAATGCGGCCTTCGGCATCCACGGGTAGCAGGTCGAGCGGCAGCCCCTCACGTTCCGCGCGGCGGCGTGCGGGATGCAGCACGGCGTGATGCTCGACCGCCGTGGTCACAATGCGATTCCGCGCGCCCCGCAGGCGCGGCCCATGAATTGCGAGATTGTTGGCCTCGGTACCACTTCCCGTGAAGATGATTTCGCGGGAATCCGCCCCGATCAGCGCAGCCACCTGATCGCGCGCGGTATCGACGGCATGGCGCGCGGCGCGGCCATGACGGTGCAACGAACTCGGGTTGCCCCAGGCCTCGCCGAGCCACGGCAGCATCGCCTCGCGCACCTCGGGGTGCATCGGCGTGGTGGCGCTGTGGTCGAGGTAGATAGCGGTGCTCATCCAACCAGCCTACGCGCAAACGAAAGGGCCTGCAAGCAAAGCCTGCAGGCCCGGAAACTATGTTCGGTTGCCCTAGAGTTCGCCGTGGCCTTCGTAGACGATTTCGAACTCGAGGTCGATGGCGTCGCCGCCTTCGGCTTTCGCGGGGACTTTCACGCGCAGGGCCTTGTGCTCTTCGACGGGCTCGGTCAGCGTCGGCGTCTCGCCGCCGGGCGTGGCGACCGGGCGCAGGCTGAGGATGACCGGGTGCGCGGTGGCGGTATCGTCCGCACTCGCATCGACCATCTCTTCGTGATCGGCAAGACCCGCGGGATCCTCGTCCATCGACACCGGAATCAGCACGGCGAAGAAGTTGTATTGCGAGGTGCCGAGGTGGTTGCCGTCCTCTGGCTGCAGACCGAAGCGCATGGTGTAGACGCCGGTATAGATTTCATCGTCGCGATAGTCGCGGTGCTCGTCGCAGACGACTTCCACCACGCCGATGACGGCGGTCGCCGCAACCTTCTCCAGCGCATCCTTGGAATCTTCCGGCGCGGCACTCAGCGGGATTTCCTTGCGCAGCCAGAAGGAGAAGGCGGTCTCGTCGCCCGCAACAAGTTGCAGTGCTTCGCCCTGCAGGAGCGCGCCAATAGCCTCGCTGACGCCCTCGGGCGCCGGGGCCTCGGCTGTCTTGAGGGTGAGATCTTCCGCCACGGCGGACAGTGCGCTGACGCAGGTCAGAGTGAAGGCCAAGAGCATTTTCGATTGCGTAGTCATCTTAGTTCCCATTACGTTCTCGTTCCCAAGCTCCCGCTTGGAAACGGCATTGCTGCGCGAATCTCCGCTTCGCGGCCGGTCGTGCAAAGCATGGCTTTGCGGACAAGTGCGTTCCCAAGCGGGAGCTTGGAAACGAGACGCTAACGAAGTTATGTATTGTCAGACGAGTTATATGCGGCGTCATTCAACACCGCAGGGCAAGACCGGGCCACAGATGATTTTGATCAATCTGTGGCCCGGACAAGCTGATTGCCGGATTATTGTGCGAAGGTGGCGAGGAAGGTGCTGCGCGCTTCGGTGGATTCCCAAGTCAGGTCGAGCTTCTCGCCGCGGTAGGCAGCGACCTCGGTATACGCCGGGTAGGCACCGATGACCTCGGTCAGCGGCGGGTAGAAGGTGCGCTCATTCCCGCAGACGTGATCCTTTTCGCCGAAGCAGCGGGTCTTCACTTCGATAAGATCGCCCGCGCTGACCGTGGCACAACCGGAACCATCACAGGTGCCAAGCTTCGCGTCGATCGGCGCGGCGACGATATCGATCACCTCGTCGATCAGCGCACCGGCCTTGGCCTTGGCGAGGGTCGCAAGGGCTTCGCGCTGCGCATCGGTCGCCGATTCATCAACCACCAGAACGGCCTTGCCGTCGTAGTCATCGTAATTCACGTCGCCCATGGTATCTGTGGTGCGAAGCACGGCGATGACACTGAGACCATCGAGCACGACGCCCTCATGAGCGCCTTCCGCCACCTTCCACACGAGGATGGCTTCCCTGCCGACCTTCCCCATCTCGCCGTTGGCGAAGCAGGGTCCGGTGTAGATGTCGCAGGTGCGCGATTCGAGATAGTGGCCGGCGATGGCGGGTTCCGCCGTGCCCAGGGCAAAGGTCGCACCCGCGGCGACGGCCGCCAGCGCGAAGCCGGCGAGTAGTTTCAATTTCATCGGCGTTGTCCTCCGAGTGGTGTGCTCATGCATAAGGCCGCAACCCTTTCAGGGTTGGCCGTATTTTGTCGTTGGTCCCGGGGGTAGGCTCACTTGGTTCGCCAACCCCGGGCTGTGTGGCACAACGCCTTCAGCGTTGTACGTCCGGCCGGTTGTTCCCAAACTCTAATCGTCTCTCATATTCAAGCTCTCGCTTGGGAACGAGAGGCTAACAGACAAAAACTGCACGGCCAGTCCGTTCGACCGGCTTTGAACGCTGTAGGCGTTCTGCATCTCAGCCCAGGGTTGCCGACCAGCGGGAGGCTACCCTGGGTAATGTTCACAATGATGAACAACCCTGAAAGGGTTGCGGCCAACATGTACAGTATACCTCAGCCCCTGAAACACGTCCGGTCGGGACCGCATTCCTGCGGGGTGGCCGGCGCACGATCCGGGCCGGTGGCTTCGTAGGTCTTGA
Organism: Candidatus Hydrogenedentota bacterium; assembly: GCA_030430835.1. Lineage (GTDB taxonomy): Bacteria > Hydrogenedentota > Hydrogenedentia > Hydrogenedentales > JAEUWI01 > JAUIKJ01. The sequence goes on along the minus strand of JAUIKJ010000130.1, from coordinate 444 downwards.
GGCACCAGTAGGCACCGCTGTCGCAGAGCTCGCCCATCGAGCAGGGCGATGAGTAGTACATCTCCTTGCTGCGCAATGACTTACACTGCATACTCGGGTGGAGCGTGTCTTTGCTTTCACTCATGGCGTTTGCCTCCTATGCCCGGCTGGCCGCGAGAAGCGCCGCGCGCTTCACCGCGGTTTTGACCATCGCCACCTTGTATCCGTTACGGCTCAGCGGCGTCGCGCCCTCGGCCGCAATCTCACCGGCCTTTGCCGCCGAGGCTTCGGTCACGCCGTCCTTTAGGGCTTCCGCCGCCGCGGGCACAATCCATGGAGTCGGCGCGACATGACCGAGTACGACGCGGGGTTCCGCGCCCAACACGACCGATGCCGTGACGTAGGGCCAGTCGAGACCATTGCGGTGGCGGACTTCGTAGGTGGCGCTTGCGACCCGTCTCGTCT
>JAUIKJ010000129.1 GCA_030430835.1 Candidatus Hydrogenedentota bacterium | reverse complement strand
GCAGGACGCCGTAGGCGGCGAGTGCCACGGCGCCGAGGCAGAACACAATCCATCCGGTCTTTCGCTCGAGTTGGTTATAGACCGAGTCGAGGAAGACATCCCAAACCTCGTCTGGCGGTTCGTCGATCTGCAGGGCGGCATCCGTGCCGGCCACCAGTTGCTTCATAGCGTCGAACTCCTTCCGGCAAGCGGGAGAAGTCTCCAGCAACCGCTCGAGGCGTTGCTGATCTTCCGGGCCCAGTTCGCCGTCGAGATAGCCCGAGATCAGGATCTCGTATTCTTCCTGTAGCTCACTCATGCCGCTCCGTGTGCCACCTGTCCGTTGCCGCCGCGCACCCGTGCGTGGCGGATTGCTATGGCTGCAGCCCACCCGCCCGCGCGTGGGGCGCGGGCGGCGCCGGCGCCGCTTCTGTCGTCTAGTACCATCGTGCCGCCCTAAACATTCACCGGCTCCCGCATACCGACTTCCAGCACCGCCTTCAGTTGCTTGCGCGCCGCATGCAGGCGCGACATTACCGTGCCTTGCGGCACATCGAGGCACTCGGCGATCTCCGCATAGGAGAGTTCCAAGAAGTGTCGCAGCCGCAAAATTTCCTGGTGGTCGGGGCTGAGTTGTGCGATTGCGTCCTGAATCTCGGTCTTCAGGTCGCTGAGCTCGGCCTGCTCGCGAGCGCTCCGGCCGTGGTTTTGAACGTCGAAGCCCTTCTCCATCATCGATTCCAGCGACTGTTCGCCGCGGCGTTTCTTTTTCTTGATGTGATTCAGGCAGGTATTGCGGATGATTCGATACAGCCAGGGATAAAAGGGCATTGCTGTGTCGAATCGATCCATGGCGCGGTATGCCTTGACGAAAGATTCCTGCGCGACCTCCAATGCATCTTCCCGGTTGCCCACGATGCTGTATGCGGCGGCATAGGCCCGGCGCTGGTATGCGCGTACGAGCGAGCCGAAGGCCGCCTGGTCTCCCCGGCGGGCCGCGGCGATTGCAGCCGCCTCATCGAATGTCGCCACGATCTCCATAGAATACTTACTATACACCGCATCGCCGATAATATTCGCGCGCGGGCCAGTTTCTTGTCCAAGGAACTTCGGGCTCCATCCTGCGTCCTGCGGAATCCAAGTACTGGTCGCTATTCGATTTAGGCGCATGCTTCCACTCCTTTGTCCGGGGAGGTTTTTTGTCTTGCTTTTGTCGAAGGAATATTATACAATTCGGATAAGTTGAGACAAACAAGCGCGCGGAAACGGCTTCCGCGTTCCAACGCCGCAGCGTCGGCACGAAAGGGATTGACCATGAAGCAGGGAACAGTACGGATGGTATTGGCGGCATGTGCCGCGGCAGTGATTTCAGTGGGTGCCAGCGCCGGCACCCCGAAGGCGAGCATCGCAGAAACGGCCCAGGCCGCTGGTGGCTTTGAAACGCTGCTGCAGGCCGTGGCCACCGCGGGTCTCGCCGAGACCCTGAGCAGCCCCGGCAGCTACACCGTGTTCGCACCGACGGATGCGGCCTTCGCCAAACTGCCGGAAGGCACGGTGGAGCAGCTGCTCGCCAACCCGGAACAGCTTAAGGCGGTGCTGCTCTACCACGTCGTGCCGGGTGTGGTCCCGGCGGCCTCGGTGGTGACGCTTGATAGTGCCGCCACACTGCAGGGGCAGTCGGTGCAGATCGACACCACGGACGGCGTGAAGATTGATGGTGCCACCGTGACGGCCACGGACATCGCCTGCACCAACGGGATGATTCACGTGATTGACACCGTGCTTCTTCCGAAGGATTTGGTTGACGTTGCCGCTGGGGCGGGCAGCTTCGACACGCTGGTGAGCGCCGTGCAGGCTGCGGGCCTGGTGGACACCCTGAAGGGCGCAGGCCCCTTCACGATTCTTGCCCCAACGGACGCGGCCTTTGCCAAACTTCCCGAAGGCACCGTCACCGATCTGCTCAAGCCCGAGAACAAGGACAAGCTAGTCACGATTCTTAGCTATCACGTGATTCCGGGCAACTTCCTCGCGGCCGATGTGATCGGCCTCGACTCGGCGCCCACGGTGCAGGGGGATTCGATTGCCATCGACGTGGCCTACGACGCGGCGGGCGCGGTTTCCTCGGTGAAGGTGAATGAGGCACAGGTGGTGCAGACCGACGTGCTGGCCACGAACGGCGTGATCCACGTCATTGATTCCGTGCTGTTGCCGTAACTCAACGCGTTCTCCCATCCCGCGTCTGTGTGGAGCTCTCCCACCGCTCCACACGCATCCCCGGGGGAACCGGCCTCCCACGCCGGTTCCCCCACGGGGGCGGGTTTCGTAGCACTCTCGACGAAGGAAAGTTGATCAAATTGAGCCCGGCCGGTTACATGGGATTAAATGAGGGCATGAAATCCTCCGCACCCAAACACCCCATCAACTACGCGGCGCGCGTCAGTGGCGTCTCCACCCACGCGATACGCATCTGGGAACGGCGCTACGACGCGGTTACGCCCGAACGCAGCGCCTCCGGTCAGCGCCTGTATAGCGACGCGGACATTGATCGGCTTCGTCTGCTACGCCGGGGGACCGAAGCTGGCCACGCGATTAGCCGGTTGGCAGCGTTGCGAAACGACGAACTCCGCGCGATTATTCGCGACGCGGAAGTGTCCCCGGGGGCCGACACCGGCCGCGCGACGCCTTCCACGCCGGTGTCCACCGAAGTGGCGCCAATGATGGAACAATGTCGCAACGCGATAGCGACGCTGGACCGCGGGGGCTTCGATCGGGTGCTGGGCGATGCGCGGGCCCGGCTGCCGCAGGTGGTTCTTGTGGAGGAACTCATTGCGCCGCTCATGCACTGGGTGGGCAATGCGTGGCAGACGGGGCAGCTTGGCGTGGCACACGAACACCTGGCGACGGCGACACTCCGCGCTTTCGTCGACCATATGCATCGCGATGCGCTTGGTGACCAGACCGGACCGATCGTCATCGTGACGACTCCGGCCCATCAGCGGCATGAAATCGGCGCGATGCTCGCATCGCTGGTGGCGGTATCGGAGGGGTGGCAGGCGTCGTATTTCGGGCCAGATATGCCAGCGGTGGATATCGCGCGGTGTGCCGTGGCGAAGGGTGCGCGTGCGATTGCGCTGAGTGCGCCCTTGGCCGGGCGTGAAGACGAGTTGCTCCGGGAGCTACTCGCGCTCGTGGGGTTGCTGCCCGAATCGACGGCAGTGATTGTTGGTGGTGATGGCGTGTTCGGTATTCGTGCGGATCTCGAAACTTCCGGGGTGCATTTCGCCGGTGGGCTTTCGGAGCTGCGTGCCGTACTCAGAAGACTCTAACCCAAGTGGCCGCGAAATTGCGCGGCGAAAGGAACGATTATGATGCGCCTGCAAAAATTTTTTACTGTGGCCCGCGCACGCGTGGCCGTGCTCGTGATTTCCGGGGTCTCGGTTGTGACCCTGGCGGGTTGCCCGCCGGTCCCCGCGACGGTGGCCTTTGTGGATCTAGAACGCTACGCGGGACTCTGGTATCAGGTCGCGGGATATGAGTTCTTCCCGACACGGGATCTGGTGGGCATTACCGCCGAGTACAACCTGCTGGAGGATGGGCGGGTACAGGTCATCAATCGCGGATTCGTCGGGGACTTCGACGGCGAAGAAGATGTGATAGAAGGCTTTGCCGAAGTCCAGGACCCGGTGAGCAACGCGAAGCTCAGCGTGAGTTTCCCTTCGGTCTTCTTTGGTCTCTTCGAAGGCGAATACTGGATTATCGATCTGGACGACGAAAACTACAGCTACGCCGTGGTGTCCGATTCGCGTCGATCGACACTGTTTGTCCTGAGCCGGACGCCCACGCTGGACGAGACGCTGCTGAACGCAATCATCGATGATCTGGTTTTGCGCGGTTACGACGAAGAGCGCATTCTGCTCTTTCCGCAGATGGCGATGTAATCACCCGGGCATCTCCGCGAGTGTGCGATCGAGATCGTGCTCTGTGATATAGAAATGTGGAGAGAGGCGCAACAATGCGCGGTTGTCGCGATTGCGGCGCAGTGAGGCTGTAATCCCGGCGTCGCGCAGCTTCTCGAAGACCATTGCCATGTCCTGCTTGGGATGATCCACGGCAACGATGGCGGAGCGGTTTGCGTCCTCCGCGTCGTTGCCGGTGTCCCATTCCTCGATGTAGAGCGCATAGCCTTTGGCCCGGAGTCCTTCGAGCAGGTAGGCGCGCAGGTGGAGCAGGCGGTCGGCAATGGCATGGATACCCAGGTCGAGGAGCAGGTCGAGCGCGGCCGACATGCCGCAGATGCCCGGGAAGTTGAGGATTCCGGGTTCATAGCGGCGTGCGCTGGGCTCAAAGGCGATGGATGGCTGCGCGACGAATTCCGGCGAGACCACGTTCCAGGAGCCGAGCAACGCGGGCTGGAGGCGATCCTGCAAGGCCTCGGCCACGTAGAAGATCCCTGCACCTCCGGGGCCGAGCATCCACTTGTGTGAATCCGCGCTCAGGAAATCGACGTGTTCCACGGACATCGGGAAGGCGCCCAGGGTCTGGATGCCATCAACGCAAAACAGCGCGCCATGGGCGTGCGCGAGCTGTCCGATCCGGGGGATGTCGATGCGGTAGCCACTGAGGAAGTGGCACGACGCCAGGGCGATGAGTTTGGTTTTCTTCGTGATCGCCGCCTCTACGAGTTCGGGGGTGATAACGCCCGGGTGGGCTGGCTTGAGCGGCACGGGCGTTACGCCGAATTGCGCCAGCGCCGTCCAGGGATAGACATTGGCGGGGTAATCATCGCCGTAGTAGATCACCTCATCGCCGGGTTGCCAGTCGAGGCCGCGCGCCACGAGACTCAGTCCGAGGGAGGTCGGACCGAGCAGGGCGATCTCCTTGGCCTGGGCACCGATGAGTGCGGCACCGCGATCGCGACAGCGGTCGATATGATCGAGGACGAAGGGGCTCTCCTGATTGCCGCGGGCGCCCAGGCGGCAATACTCGCCAATCGCGTCGATGGCCGCGCGCGGCATGGGGGCAACGCCGGCATGCCCAAGATAGATGCCGTCCTTCGTGGCTGGAAACAGCTGGTGGCGCGTAGATTCACTGGCGAGGATTTCGTTCAACTGCATGAGGATGTCCCGGGGTGAAGAGGGTGCTTGCGCGTTCGCTGTAGTGTACCCGGCAAGCACGGCGAACGCCATAACAGGCCGGTGGGCGGCGGGCTGCGCGCCTTCCGGAAAAGAAAAGACCCGGCCCCATGTTCATGGGGCCGGGGTCAGAATGCGCAGGAATGCGGGGGACGCCTAGACGCCGGAGAGTACGCCGACCACGATGGCGTTGCCGCCGTTCACCGGTGCTTCACCGTTGCGGTCGTAGCGGAGGAATTCCACATGGCCGTCCAGGTACAGGACATTGCCCCCACCGGGCACGTGGTTGTAGCCACTGGCGATGGTGGAGACCTGATCGTACATGATGAAGACTTCGCTCTGTGCCTTGGCGGAGGCGGCCGGGTTGTTGATGTCCGTAATCAGGAAACGCTCGATGCCTTCCCTCAGACGGTAGATTGTATCCGAGCCGGAGTTGCCCGCCCCGGCCGGAACCTCCAGGTCCTGATCGGCGATGGTGGGGTCCTCGGTGACCAGCAGGGGAATGGCAATGACGGCCAGCCACTCGGCCAACTGATCCGGGATGGCATCGCTCACGCCACTGAGATCCACACCCGCGGCGCCCGCGATCGGAAGCAGCGGCCCGGCGTTTGCCGGCGTGGCGGGATCATTGCCGTCACCACGGTCGAAGACCCAGCCGGTATACAGGTAGTCGTTGTCCACGGCGTTCTGCCCCATCCAGCCCTCGGCACAGATCAGGCCGAAGATCGTGTTGCCGGTGTCGGCGTCCACGACTGAGTCATACTGATCTTCCGCATTTGACGGGCCGGCGCTCGACGGGCAGATGAAGACGTAGGGCTCCGAGATGTACTCGGGGTATATATCCGGCACCTTGGGGCCGACACTGACTGTGAGGGCATCCGCGGCACCCTGCGTGGTGAAGGGATAGGCTGAGCCGTTGCAGTTCAGGGGCTGTCCCTGGACGACGTGCATGGACGGCATGCGCTCGCCTTTCGACTCGCCCGAGTACATCTTGAACACGATGCCCATTTGCTTGAGGTTGTTCTGACAGCTGGCCCGGCGCGCGGCCTCGCGCGCACGCGCCAGTGCCGGGAGCAGGATGGCCGCCAGGATTCCGATGATGGCGATGACCACCAACAATTCGATAAGGGTAAAACCATTCTTCTTCATGATTGCATCTCCAAGTTTAGGTTGCATGGCATTCCGGGCAGGCCACCGGTCCCTTGATTCGAAGGTCGACCCATCCTCCGATTCGCGCTTGCCACCGATGGCGATGGCCGGTACTGTCTACCATGCTATCACGCGTTCCAGAGGGCGTCAACGGCAATTCTAACCGGGCAGTTCTCATTATTCACACTTTGAGTGTGCATTAATTCGGGCTCAGGTTCACGACGGATGCGGGACTTGGACGGGCGGGCCGAAGCGACTACCATGCGGGCCATCCTCACTACGGGATGGAGGTATCCCATGCTGCGTATACGCCCGCTTTTTGTTGTTGCCGTCTCACTGTTTCTGATGGAATCCTGTGCCGCCGAGCCGCGGCATGCGTTTCACGATGTGCCCATGGACGATGGCACCCGGCTGGCGACCGACGTTTACCTGCCCGCCGACGGCGATGGTCCGTGGCCGGTGGTGCTGGCGCGCAGTACCTACGGCCGCAAGCACGCGGGCTTCGCAAGCTACTACCAAGGGGGGTACGCGGTGGTGGTGCAGGACGTGCGCGGGATGGGGGACAGCGAAGGGGAGCCCTATGTGTTCCGTGCCGAGGGTTGGCAACCGGGCATGCGGGATGGCGCGGACACCGTGGCGTGGATTCGTGCACAGCCGTGGTGCAACGGTGTGATCGGTACTGTGGGCGGATCGGCGCTGGCGATGACCCAGGCCCTGCTCGCGCCGGCGACGCCGCACCTTTCCGCGCAGGTGCTCGAATTGGTACCGACCAATTTCTACCACCACTCGCATTATCAGGGCGGGGTGTTGCGCAAGAACCTGATGGAAGGTTGGCTTACGGCAATCGAGCAACCGCATTTGGTCGGAGAGTTCAAGGCGCATCCCTACGACGACGTGTTCTGGTCCTGGTACGACGCGGATGCCGTGGCCGAGCGCATAAACGCGCCGGGGCTTTTCGTCAATGGTTGGTACGACATATTTGCGCAGGGAACGATTGATGGCTTTCTCGCGCGGGAGACACGTGGCGCGGATGGTGCACGGGAGGCCAACTACCTGATTATGAAATGGTCACCGCACGGTTCGGATGTGACCCAGGACTACCGGCACCATGAGAACCGATTCGAGCTGAAGGTGTCAGAAATTCGCGACAAGTTTTTGCGCTTTCATCTGCAGGAGGACGCGCGGGCGCTGGACGGCGTGGCCAAGGTGCATTACTACGTAATGGGAGATGACGCGCCCGGGGCGCCGGGCAACGTGTGGCGCACGGCGGATCAATGGCCGCCGTACCCCACGGAAGAAACGGCGTTTCACCTGCATCCGGATGGACACCTGCGACAAGCGGCGCCGCGGGCGGAATCCGGTGCACTTGGCTTCGACTACGACCCGGCGGATCCCTATCCCACCCATGGCGGTCCCAACCTGTTGCCGAACCTGCCGGCGGGTCCCTTCGATCAACGGGCGCTGCGTACGGCGCGGGAAGACCTGCTCTACTTCACGAGCCCCGAGC
>JAUIKJ010000128.1 GCA_030430835.1 Candidatus Hydrogenedentota bacterium | reverse complement strand
GTCTTCATGAACACCGGGCACGCGACCGAAGGGTTCCCTTCCGCCGGGGCTTGGGCTAGCTACGCCCTCGGCAGCGAAACCGAAAACCTGCCCGCCTACGTCGCGCTCACCGACGTCCGCGGCGAACCGCCCAACGGGAAGGCGAACTGGAGCAACGGCTTCCTGCCCGCGCAGCACCAGGCGATCGTCATGTCCGCCGCGCACCCGGTGCGGAATCTCGCGGTGCCGGAGGGCGTGGGCGAGGACGAAGAAGAAGCGACGCGCGCCTTCCTGCGTGAACTGAACGCGGGGCACGCGGCGCTGCATCCCGGCAACTCGGAGCTGCGCGCGCGGATGGCGGCATACGAGCTCGCCGCGCGCATGCAACTCTCCGCGCCGGAAGTAGCCGACCTCGACGGCGAGCCGCAGCACATCCACGCGCTCTACGGCACGAACGACGCCAACACGTTGAAGGCGTCCTACGCGCGGAATTGTCTCTTCGCGCGGCGGCTACTCGAGCGCGGCGTGCGTTGCGTGAACCTCTATTGCGCGTCGCGCGCCTCGGGCGTGGACGGCCTGCTGAATTGGGACGCGCACAAGACGCTGAAGGCGGACTACGAGCGGCATTGCCCGATCTTCGACCAGCCGACCGCGGCACTACTGACGGACCTCAAGCAACGCGGCATGCTGGACGACACGCTCGTGCTGTGGACCACGGAGTTCGGGCGCATGCCCACGCACCAGGAAGGCACGACCGGCCGCGACCACAACCCGGACGGTTTCACCTGCTGGATGATGGGCGCGGGCGTGAGGGGCGGCGTAAGCTACGGCGCGACGGACGAATTCGGCCGCCGCGCGGAAGTGAACCCGACGACCGTCTGGGACTTCTACGCCACGGTCCTCCACCTCACCGGCTTCGACCACACGAAGCTCACCTACTACTACAACGGCCTCGACCGCAGGCTGACCGATGTGCATGGGAACTTGATCCGGGACGTGCTGGCCTAACAGGGCACCGGTCCACGCCTTGCTCACGCGACGACGCGGGCGAATGGCATGCAGGGGCATCAGCCGCGCTGGTGGATACCCGCCTGCGCGGGTATGACGCCGTTGTGGAATCGCCGTGATAGGAGTCCGCAGCGGCCGAAACACATTGTGAATCCTGAGACTCCACAAGTCGCTCGTCCCGTCTCCGTTCTCGCTGTACCGCGCCGATATTCGTCATTCCCGCGCAGGCGGGAATCCACCAGCGCGGCGCATCCCTTCGATTGTCAGTCCCGGCTTCCAACGCGGGACAACCGCCTGAAATTCGCACAGGCATCCGTCAGCGCGCCACGCCCGGGCAATACCCATCCTCCGTCGGCGGATCGGCATCGGGGCAGTAGAAGTAGCCGCCGCTGTTGAAGAACTGGATGAGCCGAAGCAGTTCCGAGAGATTCACTTCCCAGTCCTGCGGGTTGTAGTCGCTGGCGTGCGGGGTGCAATTCTGATCTGGATCCGCCGGGGCATAGCCATCTTCCGTGCCGGTATCGCATCCGTAACCGGCTGAATTGAAGAACTGGATCACGCGCAGCAATTCGGAGAGGTTGATGGCGTTGTCGGCGTTCTGGTCGGCGGTGTGGATGCCGGACGCGGGTAATCCCTCGCCTTCGCCCTCGTTCGTTCCTTCACCTTCACCCTCGACACCACCTTCGCCCTCGCTAGTTCCTTCACCTTCACCCTCGATACTACCCTCGCTCTCACCCTCAAACAGGCCCTCACATTCGCCTTCTTCGGCTTCGGTGCAACGTCTCCGAATAAAAGTGACGACGTATTCAGCCTCCTCGAAAGAAGCGGGACGTTCCGCGTTTCTGTTGAAGGCGTAGCGCAGTTCGCATTCGTCTGCTTCGTAGATACCCCTCCAGACGAGGTTCGTATCGTAGCAACGGTAGCAATATAGAGAGCGCTGGTTCTGGCTCTCCCCTTCCAGTGCCTCACCTTCTCCCTCACCTTCGCAGGGCGCGACGTCGGAGCTGGAGCAAAACTCGGAGAATCGTACGTCCAGCGTGGCCGGTTGCGCAGATGCATCGGCACACCACGTGCCAAAGTTTCTTTCCAAGTGCTCTTGGTCCACAAAGCAACTCTCAAAAGAACCATCCCGGGAGAATGTCGTTGTGCGGCCACAACCTTCGGTGTTGCAATTCGACTTCACGTACTCGCCCACGATGCTCAAGTCAGTGACACAGAAATCACCCTCGCCTTCTCCCTCGCCCTCGCCTTCTCCCTCGCCCTCGCCCTCGCCCTCACCTTCACCTTCACCTTCACCTTCGCCCTCACCTTCACCTTCGCCTTCGCCTTCGCCTTCACCTTCTTCGCCTTCGCTGCCGATGAAGATGTCCGGGTTGAGCGCGGCTTCGACGTAGTCGTACTGCGAGCGGCGGGGATCGAGCTGGTCACAGACGACCGTGTTGTAGAAGTTGTATTCCTCGAGGTTGGTGTAGGGGTCGCCGTCGGCATTGCCGTTGACCGTGAGATCGCTGAGGAAGATGAAGTCATTGGGATTGAGGACACCGTCCTCGAAGGCGATGCCGGTGAAGCCCTCGATCTCTTCCTCGAGGATGCTGAAGAGTCCCGCGACAAAACCGAAGGAACCCGTGCCGGACGCGGCGCTGCCGTTCGAGGAGGTGAGCTCGCCGTCGCCGAGGGTGATGTAGCCCACGAGAATCTGGGTGAGGCCGGGAATGAGTCCGGTCAGCAGGGGGGCAAGGGTCTCGCCGACGTTGTTGTCGAGCAACTGATTGCGGTTGTGCCGCCAGGCGTCGCGGACGCTATGGTGGTCGAGCACGCCGTTGTTGAAGCAAGGGTCGGCGAGGATGGCCTGAATGAGGGCGAGCTCGTTGCCGGCATCCAGCATGCCGTTGCCGGTGACGTTGATGACCGGGTTGTTCAGGTCGTTCAGGTCCACCGCGTAGTTGCCGTTCAGATCCGCGACATCCGGCGCGATGAGCGCGAGGAGCTCTTCATAGCCGTCGCCCGCCTGCAGGAGGAGTGAGTTGGTCGACACCTGCTGGAAGGCATCGCAGAAGTCGACGTTCAGCCCGCTGTTCGCACAGACGAAGGGCTGGCCTTCCCCCTCGCCCTCTTCACTCCCTTCGCCTTCGCCTTCGCCTTCGCCTTCGCCTTCACCTTCACCTTCGCCTTCGCCTTCACCTTCACCTTCACCTTCACCTTCACCTTCACCTTCGCCTTCACCTTCACCTTCACCTTCACCTTCACCTTCGCCCTCACCTTCACCTTCACCTTCGCCCTCACCTTCACCTTCACCTTCGCCTTCGCCCGTGGAGCCCAAGCGTTCGGATACCAGCGTATAGGCGCTCGGCCCATCGGGCACGCTTGTTCCCGCGACGACAATGGTCCACGCGCCCGCGTCCGGCGCGGCGACGATTACCTGCTCCACATTGTCCACGTTGTTCTGGCCCGTGGTCGCGTTGGTCTCCGGGTTGTCCTTGTCGAGCACCCAGGGGCGATAGATGACATCGCCCGGGCCGCGCAGGTAGAGGTCGAGATCGTTTATCAGCGCCTTCGATGCGGACGGCGATGCAGGCGGGTCGACCCACACCAGGGTGACCGCGATCGTGTCGGTGCCGCCCCGGGCCGCGGGCACTTCCAGCGGATAGGTGGCTTCGTTGCCGTTACCGATGGAACCGTTCACGCGCGCTGCCGCGGTAATGAGATCCGCGCTCTTCGAAGCGTTGATAATGCCCCAGCCGAACTCATAGTCCGGGCCGGGCCGCCCAAGGTCGCTCGCACCATGGATCAGGATCGCCTTCAACTCCGCCGACCCGGGGTCCGTGCCAAACACGTCTCGGTAGTGTTCGGTCAGGAGTGCCGCCGCGCCGCAGGCGCTGGGTGAGGACATCGAGGTTCCGGAGAAGAAGGCATAGGCATTGTCCGGCAACGTGGAATAGAGCCCCACGCCGTTGGCGCAGAGGTCGGGCTTCACGCGCCCATCGTCCGCCGGGCCCCAACTGCTGAAGCTGGACATGGCGTCGGTATCGTCGAGGGCGCCAATGGTCACGATGTTCTTTGCGACACCGCGGTGGGGAATACAGTCGAAGGGGCCGTCGAAATGATCCGCGCCGCTGGGGCCGTCACCGCGGTCGTTGCCAGCCGACTTGAAGACGAGCAAGTCCGTACCGTCGACGACGTTGTCCCAGAAGAAACTGAAGGCTGAGTACTGCCCAAACAGGTCGGTGCCATAGTCGGTCCAGGTACCGTCTTCGTAGTCCCAGCCGGTGCGGGTACTGTAGGAATGATTCGAGAGCGAAACGCGGCCGGCATTCGTCTCGTCGGTCATTTCGCCGGTGTCGGCGTTGGAGTCGAAGGCGCGGATGCGCGCGCCGGGGGCCATGCCTTTGGCCAGCGCGTTGCCGGCGCCCGTGCCCAGTATGGTGCCGGCCACATGGGTGGCGTGCTCGGTAATGTCCGCGTCGGTATCCACGGCCGTAACGCGCGTGTCAAAGTCGCCGTGTTGATAGGGAATGCCGCCCGCTTCCCACAGGCCCACGGTGACCCCGGTGCCGTCGAGGTTGAGCGGCGCGCCCTGAAGTTCCGTCACGTGGATACGACCCGCGGAGGAGAGGTTGGTCGGCCGATCTCCCGGCGGCGCGGGCTGGATCCATTCGATGCCATCAAGGGCGGCCAACTGTTCGAAGCGGAAGGAGAAAGTCGAGACAATGGCGAGCCCTTCACCCATCCACTCCACGGCAATTGCGCCGGCGGCGCGGAAGTCCTCGGTGGTGATGTTCGCGCCCGGCAGCAGGAGCACGGCAAGGGGCATCGGCCCTTCGACGTGCATGGTGCGGAAGACGGGATCGAAGCGGTCGATCTCCGTGTTCGCACCGGCCCAACGCACCCGGCTGCCCGCGGTAATATCGCCGAGCGCGGGGGCGCCGGGCGCGATCCGCGCCCACCAGGCCATGTCCGGGATATAGCGGAGGAGTTCGATACCCTGTGCGGCGAGTTCGGCGCGCTCCTCCGTGGAGGGCAACGCGTTGAACTGGATTAGCACATGGCGCGGCCCCTCGGCGGGGGCGGCGACGCGCTGCTTCAGGTCCAGCCCGGGCGCGGAAGCGGTGTCAATCGCGCCGGAGTGGAGCTGGATGGCCTGCGCCCCGGCGAGCGCCGGGGCCGCCAGGACGGCCAGAAACATGCCCATACCCAACATACGACGGTGCAGAAACGACATGAGGATGCCCCCTCGGTGGTCCGATTGCCATAAGCCTCCCCGTATTCTACTACAAATCCGGGGGGCTGTCGGTCGCTCGGGGGGGCAGCCGGGGCTACTGCCGGTGTTCGCTCACCTGCATGTTCCGGTCGCGCCAGTAGTCGTCGCTGCGAAACTCGAACTGGGTCGGCTCGAAGGTGCCGACGATATCGACCTTCGCGCCGGATTCCGGCAGGGCATCGCCGAGGTCGAGGCACCAGTAGGCCGCGTTCACCAGCAAGCGGCGCACGGCTTCGTTCGTCATGTCGGAGGACGCGCCGATGGTGGAGGTGAAGGCCTTGCCCGCCGTGCCGCCGGGGACCTGATAGCGCTTGGTCCAGGCGATGGGCATCATGGGGTCGTTCTTCTTGCCTTCCACCGGGGTGCTGTCCGTGGGGCGCATGCCGTAGTGGAGATCGTCTTCGTCGTAGTCGCCGTCGCGCTTCATGACCTGGCCGAGGACGATTGGCGCGCATTCGTCCTGCATCGGCAGGCGCACGCCATAGACATCCGTCGCGCCCCAGATATCACCGGTGGCGATACCGCGCGCGATGGGGTGATCTTCCGCGCCCGGCGCGAGCACGCCGCGGGCGCTCTCGTGCTTGTGTTGGCCGTGGTGGTTGATCCATTTCTCCCCCAGCACGAGCCGCCCAAAGCCGCCGCGCCACCCAGGCTTGTCCCGATCCATGTAGCCGTTGCTGTAGTGCTTCCAGTTATCGTTGTCGCTGACGAGGAAGGCATGGGTCGAGGTGCGCAGGCCGATGACCGGCTTGCCGGCCTTGAGGTAACAGTCGACCGCGGCCATCTGCTCGTCCGGCAGATTGCGGAAGCGGGTGAAGATCACCATGAGGTCCGCGTCGTCCAGGGCTTCGATGCCGGGGATATTGCGCTGGTAGTTTGCATCGATGTAGCCGTGCTCCGGATGAATGGCGAAGACGACGGTACACTCAAAGCCGTGGTGTGTGGCGAGGATCTTGCCGAGTTGTGGAAGCGCTTCCTCCGAGCGGTATTCCTCGTCGCCGGAGATCAGCACGATTTTTTTTCCCGCGCCGGGGCCGTCGCCCCCGGTGTAGGTGACCCAGGGGTTTTCTTCCGCGCTCGCACCAAGCGCCAGTACACATCCCGCCATCAGGGTCAATCCGGCCGTCACGAATCGATTCATTGTTGGGTCCTTCCCGTTGCTGGTCTGTCTTAGACGCGCGGTCTCGCGCGGTGGTTTTGAGGATCTACTTTGGCTGGTATTCGCGAAGGCGCTGCTTGCGGATCTCACGCTCCGAGAAGGCCACCTTCTTCATCTGATTCGCGGCGAAGAGCTTACTCTGGTCGTTGTAATGGGGTGAATCTTCGCGGCCGCTCTCGCTGTACGCCAATACGGAATAGGCCGTCGGCTGCTTGCCGAACTCCACCACAAAAACGAAGCTGTCGCCGCTGTTTGCCACGCGCTTGCCGTCTTCGGCATCCCGGAACTTCATGACGCGAAATGCACCGGGCACGCCGTTCGCCCCGCCGACGGGCAGATCCAGATCGCCGCGGCGCAGGCGGTGCACCTCGCCCCAGGCGACATCGACACGGCCCCAGCCTTCGGTCACTTTCGCCGCCGCCTTCGCGAAAACGGCCACCGCACGATCCGGATCGGCGATCCCCCGCGGCGTGGTCGTCGGATCTTCCGCGCTCCACTGCACAATGAAGTCCTTCTTGGCGTCCTTGTAATACCGATCCCACCATTCGATGAAGAGCACGCTGCCGACGCTTTCCGCGGCGACGGTGGTGTCCCAGGCCTTCAATGTGCCGATGCCCGCGCGCGCGGTCTCGTCGAGATCCGGGGCGCGCGCTTCGAGCAAGGCGACCAGTTCATCGCGCAGGCGCTCGCCCATGAGCAGGCGCATATTGAACTTGAGTTCGATGAAGTCTTCCAGGCTAAACTTCTTATCGTTGTCCACGAGATCGAGCGCAAGCTGTGTCCGCGGCCAGAGGGCGTTGGCCGGGAAATAGGCGGGGTAGTTTTCCCGCGGCAGCGGCTGCTGAAGGTTGGTGAAGTAGGGCGGTGCGTTGCAGTTCTGGATGTAGCCCCCCTTGGGGTTGACCAGTTGCATCAGGTCGTTGATGGGGTGGATTTCGGTCCAGACGTCGCTGCTCTTCGCCGCGGGTACCGGCGTGGCCAGGGAGTTCGGGTGCGGCATCTTCGGGATGGTCCCGTTCCACAGGTACATGATGTTGCCGTCGCGGTCGGCATAGCCGATGTTGAACATCGCGATTTCCTGCATTTCCAGTACCTTCCGGAACTCGGCGAGGGTCTTGGCCTTGCCCATTCGGTACCACTGCAACCCGGCTCGATTCTGATTGTAGCCGGCGGACTTGAGCACAAAGATCGTGTCCGCCGTCATGAAGATGACCGGTCCCAGCGGTGTCCACGCCAGCGTCTGCGTGACGGGGTTTCCTGCGCTGTCGATAACCGTGACCTCTTCGCGTTCGATGGGGATCGATCTGCCGTCGAAACGGTAATGGCCCGGCTGATCGGGATCGCGGGTGAGGGCGTAGATCTCTTCGAGGTCCGGGTAGTTCACGGTGTGCGCCCAGCCCAGGGC
>JAUIKJ010000127.1 GCA_030430835.1 Candidatus Hydrogenedentota bacterium | reverse complement strand
CACGCGGATCGTGGTCAGCCGCTACATGACCCTGGCCACCATCGTGTTCATCACCGTGCTCGCGGTACAGGCGATTCGCGGCGGCAGCCCGATGGGCAAGTTCTTCCTGTTCTCCTGGATCTACCTCTTCGTCGCGGGATTGATCCTCCTCGCGCTCGCGTCTTACCTCGTCTCCGCGCGCTGGATCTTCGGCACGCCGGTTATCAGCGCCCTCTTTACCATCTCCGTGTTGCTCTGGGCCTTCGAGTTGACCGGACGCATCAAGGTGCGCGCGCGGGAGCAACGCGAGATACTGGAGCGGCAGGTGAAGGCGCGCACACGGGAATTGGAGGAAGCCCTGCGTGACGTAAAAACCTTGAGCGGCCTGCTTCCCATCTGCAGTTCGTGCAAGAAGATCCGCGATGACTCCGGGTATTGGAGCACGGTGGAAAGCTACATCTCGCAGCACACGGACGCAGGCTTCACGCACGGCATCTGTACGGAATGCCTCGAGGAACTGTACCCCGAGGTCGCCAAGCGGATCGGACACGGCAAGGAGCCCGGGGCGCCCGCTTGAGCCGCGATGCATGCAGCGCGGCGCTCGCTTCTTCCCCCCACCTCCACGGCGCCACGCCCGAGAAGGCCCCGTGCTTGACGGACTAGCTAATTTACTATAGTCTATCTGTAGTATTCTCTTCGGCAGTCTGTCAGGTATCCACCCCCCTGGAGGCGGAAGCATGGCCAATCCCGAATCCTATCCCGATGCGCTGCGCGTGAAGGAGGATGCGCTGATACGCATCCGGCGGGGACGCGAAGAAAACGCCCCCATCGGTGATCGCGTGGGCCTGGCGCTGTCGGGCGGCGGTATCCGCAGCGCGACCTTCTGCCTCGGCGTTCTCCAGGCGTTGGCCGAGAAGGATGTGTTGCCGAAGATCGATTTCCTGTCGACGATCTCCGGCGGCTCCTACACGGGCGCGTTCCTCGGCCGCCTCTATTCGCGCAGTGGGGATTCCAACGCCACCACCGCCGTAAAGGCGGTGCTGACCGACACGCACTCGGCGGAGCTCCGCTGGCTGCGGGAGAGCGGGCGCTACCTCGCGCCGACCGGTTCGGGGGATGTGATGTTGGGGACGGCGGTAACGCTCCGGAACTGGGCCTCGCTGAACGTGGCCATCATGTGCTTCTTTGTGCCCCTGTTCTGGGTGCTCGCGGCACTTCACCGCCGCGTGGGCGATCCGGCAAGTCTCGCGGCAAACTGGGTCTGGGCCGGCGCGGGCTGCTTCTTTGCCGTCGCGCTGCTCGCCGGTTTCCTCTACTGGTTCGCGCCGCTGGGCGCGTCAGGCTATCGCCTCGCGCGGCGGCGGCGGCGCCTCTCCGCCGTGCTCACGTGGTCCCTGGTCGGTACCGCTGTGATTGCGGCCATTGCCGCCATCGACACGGCAGCCGCGCGGGGCTATTCGTGGTTTCTGGCGCAGCAGGACCTTTGGATCGCCATCAGCCTGCCCTTTGCAACGCTCCTGACCTTGGGCGGCGCGGTGGCGACCCGGATTCGCGGACTCATTGCCCTGCTCCCGAAACAGGCAACAACTTCCAGAATCCCCATTGCAGCGATCGCGGGGATCGCGGGCACCGGACTCTTCCTGCTCGTGCTGTGGTTCTACGCGATGATCGCCTACTTCATCGCCTATGGCGCGGTTCAACCGGTAGATTTCGGGGCGCAGGCAGCCATCAATTCCGTGGACGTGGCCCTCACAGAGGCGAATCTGATCCAGGTCGTGGCGGCGGAAGAAGCAACGGGCAAGGCCATCGGTGAACACATGGCGGCCTGCGCCACGATCCTTCACTATCTTCGCTGTGGGCTGTTTAGCTTTTTCGTGGTCATGCTGGCCTACCTCGCCCTCTGGAACGCCATTCGGGGACAGGTGCCCTTCGTCAATTCGAGTGCGATGCTGCCCCTCTATTGTGCCCGGCTCGTACGCGCCTACCTGGGCGCCTCCAATCTGTTCCGCTTGCCCGAACACAACAGGTCCGGAATCGCCGTCACCGAACCGATTCGTGGCGATGACATCGACTATATGGACTACAAGCCACACCGGGCCCGTGGCCCCCTGCATATCATCGGACTCACCTTCAACGAAACCATCGGCGGTAGAACGCAGATCGAGACGCACGACCGCAAGGGCATGAGCCTCGCCATCGGTCCGGCGGGCATGAGCGCCAGCACGAAGCATCACGCGTTGTGGGAAACGCGAAAAAACGAGATTAGGCACGACCGCTGCTGCCTCGACCCGCGGATACTGATCCCGTGGATTCAGATCAAGCTGAATCTCTTCCGCGAGGCCATCGTTGAACTCAAACCCGTGCACCGAAAATGCGAGGACGCGTTCCGCATATTCGAAGACCGCCGCTTCCATGGGGGCAAGATCTGCGAAAAAGTCTCGATTCTGCCCGAGCCCCTCACGCTCGGACACTGGGTCGGCATTTCGGGCGCCGCGGTCAGCACGGGCATGGGTGCAAACACCACCCCGGGATTGAGTTTTCTAACGGGTTTGTTCAATCTGCGCATGGGGTATTGGTGGGACAGTGGTATCGCGCCGGAACTTCGCGACTCGATGCGCGTTCGGGGTGGATCGGTTCGCGAGTTTCTCGGTCGGCTCAATGACCGCCTCTTCCCCGCGCATGCGCAATTGCTCGCAGAGTTCTTCGGCCGGTTTCATGGCCCGGCGAAACGGCACTGGTACCTTTCCGACGGCGGCCACTTCGAGAACACAGGCGCCTATGAGCTGATCCGGCGGCGCGTCGAGTTCATCGTCGTGTGTGACAATGGCGCGGATCCGGACTATGCCTTTGCCGACGTGGGCAACCTGGTCCGGAAGGTGCGCACCGACTTCAAGGCTGAGATCAGCTTTCTTACGCGAGGGCAATTGGACGACACGGTGGCCGCCTCGGCGCGCCGCTACTTCGGTACGCTGGACGATCTGCGGCGGGGACGTTGGTCGGAGGAGGCCTATCCGAATGGCTCGGCCGGCATGGACAAGACCGGAACGGGTGCGGCACGACACACGATCGAACAGAACAGGAACCGCTACTCCTCTTGCTATGCCGCTCTGGCGCAAGTGACGTATGACAATGGCGCCGTGGGCACCTTGCTCCTGGTGAAGCCGAGCCTGATGGGCGACGAAGCCGCGGACCTCTTGGAATACCACCGTGGCCATCCGGATTTCCCGCAACAATCAACCCTGGATCAATTCTTTGACGAGGCCCAGTGGGAGAGCTACCGCAAACTCGGCGAGCATATTGCCACGCGACTGTTCTCAATGAAAGCGACCGACACTGCGTCCGAGAAACCTGCGTCGAAAGGAAAAAACCGGGCGAAGACCGAAGGCAAGCGCGCGGGGAAAGACGATTGGGACATCGGCGAAATTCCGAGCTGGCGACCAATAGAACTGACGCCCATTAAGCCGCAACGGCCCTGATGCAACTTTCTCCGCCATCGGGGGATGTAGTTGGTGTGCAGGTGGGGACAGGGGGCGAGTTGCATTGGGTCATGCTATCCGCTATCCTCCCCCAATCAATCGATTGATTAGAGGTGCCATGACCGAAGTTCTCCATGCCCCCGTCGCGCCGCCGGCGCTCACGGAAAGCGCGCAGCGCATCGTCGAAATCGCCACCCAGCTCTTCGCGGATCACGGATATCACGGCGTTTCCACCCGCCAGATCGCGGCAGCGGCCGGCCTGAATATCGCGACAATCCACCACCACGTCGGTACCAAGCGCGATCTCTATGATCTCGTCTACCGTGAACTGCATGCCCAGGAGCGCGCGCTGGTGGATGACTTCGTCGCGGGCATTGCCTCCACACCGATGGAAGACGCGGCAGCGGTTCGCGCCACCTTTGCACACTTCATCGACCGGCTAACCGACACCTGGGAGGCGCACCCCGCGTGGCCACGCCTCTACCTGCGCCACTGGCTCGATGGGGATCGCGAGGATGGCCACCACGATCAACGGCTCTCCCTCCCACTCTATGAGGCCGTGCGCGCCGTGCTGGATCGCGCTGCCGAATCGGGCGTGCTCCGTCATCCGGTGGATGCGGGCCTGTTTCTGCGCAGTTTCGACTGGATGATTTACGGCTACCTGATTTCGGGCCCGGTGGACTGGACGCACTGGCGGGGCGACCCGCACGACGAGGCCAACCTCGCCGCATTCAAACAGTTTCTTCACGATTACATGACACGCATGCTCGGCCTCGTATAGGGGCCTGCAAACCGCGCTAGGGGCGCAGGAGAATTTTGGAATGGCGGTAGCACCAGAGAACTTGACCGAGGTCACCGAACTGCCCGCACAGGGTCGCACGCGCGAGGACGTCATGGCGACGCTGCGTACCTACAAGCAGGGCGACTGCGACTACAAGAGCGGTCATGTGTGGGCCTACACCTACGATCCGGGTAAGGAGACCGCGGAGGTCAGCAAGGCCGCGTACATGGAGTTCCTCAGCGAGAGCGCGCTCGACCCGACGGCCTTCCCCAGCGTGGTGCGGCTCGAGCGCGAGGTGGTACGCACGATTGCGAACCTGCTGCGTGGTGACGAGCACGTCGTCGGCAACATGACTTCGGGCGGCACGGAGAGCATTCTGCTGGCGCTGAAGACGGCACGCGACTGGGCAAAGGCGGAAAAAGGCATCACGGAGCCGGAGGTGGTGCTTCCGCAAACGGTTCACCCGGCCTTCTTCAAGGCCTGTGCCTATTTCGGAATCAAGCCGGTGGTGACGCCCTTCGACCCGAAAACCTTCGAGGCGGATGTGGACGCCATGCGCGCTGCCATCACCAAGAATACCTGCATCCTGGTCGGCTCGGCCTGTGGCTATGCCCAGGGTGTGATTGATCCCATCGAGAAGATCGGCGCCTTGGCCCAGGAACACGGCCTGCTCTGCCACGTCGACGGCTGTGTCGGCGGCATCCACTTCTCCATCATGCGCCGCATGGGGCATGACTTGCCGGCCTTCGACTTCAGCGTGCCGGGGGTGACCTCAATTTCCGCGGACATGCACAAGTACGGCTACGCGCCGAAGAACGCTTCGGTGGTGGTGTACCGCAACAAGGGTATCCGCAAGTACCAGATTTTCTCGTGCTCAAAGTCCGCGACCTATGCCTTGATCAACCCGACGATCATGAGCACGAAGTCGGGCGGACCCATGGCGGGTTCCTGGGCAACGCTGAACTTCCTCGGCGAAGAGGGCTACCGCGATATCATCACACGCGCAATGGATGCGACGAAACGCCTGATCGACGGCATCAATGCCATCCCGGGACTCTACGTGCTGGGCAAGCCGCAGATGTGCATGTTTTCCTTCGCCTCCGATGAGATCAACGTGTTCCAGTTGATGGATGAAATGAAGACGCGCGGCTGGACCCTGCAGCCGCAGTTCTCCACCGAACTCTCGCCCCCGAATATCCACATCACCGTTAACCAGAACGCCGTCGACGGCGTCGACGAGTTCCTGGCCGAGCTTGTCAAGGGCGTCGAAGCGGTGCGCGCCCAGGACAAACTGGACTTCGCACTGGTGCGCGATCAGGTCCGTGGCCTGCTGGATGGACTCGGTGTCCAGGAAGCCGCGGCGCAACTGCAGGCAATGGCCGGGATCGACGGCAGCGATCTGCCGACCGGCATGGCGATGCTGAACACGGTGCTCGACGCCGTGCCGAATGAGATCCGCGAAGCGCTGCTGGTCGAGTTCTTCAACGAACTCTATAGCTGAACGCCCGCGAGGAACGACCACGGGGCCGTTTCGCAAAAATGCGAAACGGCCCCGATTTTGTTTGGATTCAGCCGGTCTGCGGTGGCGTCCCGGCCGGGCCCGTGTTGGGTTTCGGCACCCTACCCCATCGCCTCAAGCCGCGCGCGCGCTTCGCGCGCACCGAGGCCCTTGGCTTCAACGACGGCCTTCTTCGCTGCGCGCCGCAGGTTGAGCCGATCGTCGGCGCGTTCCCATTGATACACGGATTGTCCGGTGACACCCACGAGCTTGGCGAACTCGGCCTGTGTCAGTCCGAGTCGTCTTGGAGGAAATGCGGGCACGCTCGACTTCGCTTTCCTCGGGGGTGAGGTCTTCTTCGCGCTTGGCGTCGGCAATCTTCTTGACGCGTTTCGTGGTGGATTCGAGCGCCGCGACGCTGCGCTTGAGTGCCGCGATCTCACGGCGCTGCTGTGCGTTCTGTTTCCGAAGCTGCTGTAGATCTTCTTTTATCTCTTTGCGCACCAGACGCCGGACTTCATCCTGAAACTGTTTTGTAAAATTGGCCACGATTGTCTCCTCTGCTCTCTTTTGCTAACGTGATTTATTGTCGGCATACGGAAAGAAAATTATTGACCAGTATGAACGAAATGCGTAACTTCCGTCAACAGTTCCGCGCTTCAGGATACCCATAGAGAAACGAAACGCCGCAATACACAAGCTTGGGGGAGGTGTCGCAGTCTCGAAACGGAATCCGGAATCTTATATTCCTGCTTATACTGACGGTGCTGCTGCCGGGCTACCTCTAGGACATTCCAATCTACTTCAAACTCGGCGGGCAGTACCTATACCACCTGGTCGAGGGTTTCGGACCACCACGGCCTCTCGTGCAGGGATTCATCGAGACGGGCTTCGTCCACTGGCAGTTGCCGGGCAGCAGGAACCCGGGCGCGGCTCACAACAGCACGCTGTCCAACCAAGGGTTCTCGAGGCGCGACTTCACTTCTCCAACACCATCGCAACGGACGTCGAAGCGCGCTAGGCGGTCGCGGGAACGGCGGCGTCGGCGCGGGTGCCCTCCAGCCAGTGGCCGCGATGACCGGTGATCCGCACCTCGACGAGGTCGCCAATCTCCAGCGTATCGTCGTTGATCATCACCGGACGGTAACCGCTGGTGCGGCCGTTCATCACGCCACGAATACGGCTGTGCGCACCATCGATGAGGACTTCCTGGGTTGTCCCGTAGAGCGCCTGCATGTTCTCGTCGTTCAATTCTTCCTGAAGCGCAATCACGCGGGCGAGACGATCTTCCTTTACTTCGCGCGGCACATCGTCTGCCAGTTCGGAAGCAGCGGTGCCGGGCCGCGGGGAATACTTGAAGGGGAAAATCTGGCCGAAGCGCACTTCGCGCAGGCAGGCAAGGGTGTGCTGGAAGTCGTCTTCCGTCTCGCCGGGGAAGCCGACGATAAGATCGGTGGAGATCTCCACACCCGGAACGGCCTCCTTGAGGTAGGTGATCTTCGCGAGATACTCGTCGAGCGTGTGGTTGCGGCGCATTGCCTGGAGAATGCGGTCAGACCCCGCCTGGAAGGGCAGGTGCAACTGCTTCGCGATGCGCTTGCGCGACGCCATCAGATCGGAGAGGGCGTTGTTCCAGTCCTTCGGGTGCGGCGAGGTAAAACGGATGCGCTCGATACCGTCGATGCGGGAGACGTCGTCGAGCAGGTGGTAGAAACGATAGTCCTTCGCGGCGCGGTAGGAATTGACGTTCTGTCCGAGCAGCCAAAGTTCCTTCGCGCCCTTCTTCGCAAGGTTCTTCGCCTCGCGCAGGATGTTGCCCGGTTCGCGGGAGACCTCGCGGCCGCGCGTGTAGGGCACGATGCAGAAGGTGCACATGTTGTTGCAGCCCTTCGTGATCGCGACATAGGCCTTGATGCCTTCAACGTGGCCGGCCTCAATCCATTCTTCGGGGATGAAGTTCTGGATCTTGTGCTGGCGCGGCATCCACTCGGTATCGCACACGCGGGCGCCACCCTTGACCGCATCGATCATCTCGGGCAGGCGGAAGAAGTTATCGGGGCCGAAGACCATGTCGACGGCTTTCTCGCGCTTGAGGATGGTCTTGCCTTCCTGCTGCGCGACGCATCCGGCAACGCCGATGATAAGGTTGGGGTTGCTCTTCTTCTCA
>JAUIKJ010000126.1 GCA_030430835.1 Candidatus Hydrogenedentota bacterium | reverse complement strand
CGCCCCGTTTCCATGGCCGTTTCGTTGACCTCTTCGATCCAATGCTGACTATCCTCGCCGATCCAACGATGCATGCGAACGAGCGGAAGTTCCTCTTCGACCTCAAGTGGCTGGACCAGAACGCGATTCCGGCGAAGGTCGTTGGTGGCTCCACGCGAATTCGGGAGGAAAGCTTGGGGGACGCATCGCTGCGTTTCACCACGCGGGGCCCGCTCGCTACGCAGGCCCGCGTACGGGTGCGTCTGCCCAAGGCGCCGGAAGCGCTCCGGACCGTTCCGGAGGTCCCGATCACACACATTTGGGACCCGAAGAGCCGGACCGTCCTGCTGGAGTTCCCGAACCAGGCCCGCAACATCGCGATTGAACTTGCCTGGGATGCGAACATAAGGTAGTGTCCCTGCCGTAGGTCTGTTATTTTTGCCGCAACGAAACCCAATCACCACGCTGGTCCGGCACTGATCTGCCGGAAGGCCCGTTTTGGAGCACCCCATGATTGCCCAGGAGTTTATCGACCGTATCGCCAAAGAAGTGCGCGTCCAGCCGGAACAGGTGGCCGCCGCGATTCCGCTGTTTGACAAGGGCGCCACGGTCCCCTTTGTTGCGCGCTATCGCAAGGATCTTACGGGCAATCTAGACGAGGGCCGCTTGGAGCGGATCGCCGAGCTCAATACGCGCTACACCGCATTCAGCAATCGCCGCACCGCCGTGCTTGAGAACGTCGAAGCGCAGGGGCACATGTCCGACAGCCTGCGTGAACAGATCTCGGGCTGCACGGACCCGGTGGAACTGGAAGATCTCTATCTCCCCTTCAAGAAGGTGAAACGGACCCGGGCCTGCGCCGCACGCGATGCGGGCCTTCAGGCGCTTGCCGATGCCCTGCTTGCCCAAGACGCGACGGGCAAGCCGGTCGACGAACTGGCCGCGGAATACGCCAAACCCGGCACGCCCTATGGTACGCCGGAAGCCGCCTTGCAGGGGGCGCGCGATATCCTGGCGGAGCGCTTTGCCGTAGACCCCGTGACCCGTGGCGGCCTGCGCAACACGATGCGCAATGAAGGCAAGGCGGTCGTCAAGGCCACAAAGACCGCCGAAAACAACGCGCGCTACAAACCCTTCTTTGATCTGAAGGAAGCGGTAAAGTCGATCAGTGCGGACAAGTTGCTCAAGGTACTTCGCGGCGTGCGCTTCGGCGCGCTGCGCCTCGACCTCGTCATCGACGACGATGCCTACATCGGCACCATGAACGAACGCTATGTGCAACAGGCGGACTCCCCGTTCGCGGCCCACCTGCGCCATGCCATTGAAGACGCCTACCGGCGCCTGCTGCGTCCGGAGCTCGAGGCGGAGGTCCTCAATGAAGTACGGACCCGCGCCGAAGATGCGCTGATCGGATCGTTTCGCCGCGATGCCGAACGGAATCTCTTGGGGGCCGGGGTCGGTGCCGTCCCCGTACTCGGGGTCCATGCCCTTTCGGAGACGAGCTTTGCACTTGTCGTAATAGGCGGCGAGGGAGCGCTGCTGGAATCGCTTGAATTCCAGATCACCGACGAACTCCGTGCCGCAGCCGCCGCCACGCTGCGCGACATTGTCCAGAAGCATGGCATCGCCGCAGTTGCCATCGGGAACATTCCCGGGTCCCGCGAGTTTTCGCGCCTTACCGCAGAAGTTACGCGCGATCTCGAAGGTTGTGACACCTTCTATCACTTCCTCGACGACACCAGCGCCCAAGTTTACGCGCTCTCCAAGGCCGGCAAAGCCGAGATGCCGGAGGATACTCAGGGGGCGCGCACGGCCGCTTCGCTCGCACGACGCCTCCAGAACCCCCTCCACGAATTGGTGAAGCTTGAAGCGCGCGATATTGCCGGGGTGTCGAACCAATACGACATCAATCAGCGCCGCTTGCGCGATGCCCTCTTCAAGACCATCGAATCCTGCGTCAGCCGGGTGGGGGCAGACCTCAACACGGCGCCCGCAGACCTGCTTCGCTATATCAGCGGCATTCAATTGGGCACGGCACAAAACCTCGTGGCCTTCCGGAAGGAGCATGGCGGCATCAAGACGCGCCAGCAACTGATCGAGGTGCCGGGTATTGGCGAAAAGACCTTCGAACAATGTGCCGGATTCCTGCGAATCCCGGGCGGTGAGAACCCGCTGGACGCCACCCAGATCCATCCCGAGGCTTATGAGATCGTGGGGAAAATGGCCGAAGCCGCCGGGGTGTCCGTGGCGGAACTCATCGGAAACGCCGAGAAAATCGGCGCCCTCGATGTCGCGCCGCTGGCCAGCGGGGCCATCGGAGAACGTACGCTCGAAGACATACGCCGCGAGTTGCGCGCGCCGGCACGTGATCCGCGGCGCGCCTTCAAGCGTCCGCGCTACGGCCGTGCGAACAATGTCATGCAGCTTGAGGAAGGCATCGTGGTGGAAGGTATCGTGACGAATGTCACGGACTTCGGCGCCTTTGTCGATATTGGGATCCATCAGGACGGCCTGATCCATCTCTCGGAATTGGCCAACCGCTTCGTGCGTGATCCGCGTGAGGTTGTTCATGTGGGTGACATCATCGAGGTGAAGGTCATCAAGGTCGATCGAAGCAAGGAGCGCGTCTCCCTTTCCCGGAAGGCGACGCAGGCCCCGCCGGAATCCCGTCCACGGCGCGGTGGTGGCGAAGGCCGCGGCGGTGATCGTCCGCCCCGTGCTGATGGTGAAGGCGGCGCACGTCCGCAGCGCCCCCGACGGGATGGCGGACGTCCCGACAATCGTGACCGCAAGCGCGCCGAAGGGGATCGGCCGCCGCGCAAGCCGCGCCGTGACAAGCGCGGCGATGGCCCACCAGCGAAGGGCAAGGGCGCATCCCGCCTGGGCATGCAGTCGCAGGTGAAGCACGGCGACGCCAAGGGCAGTCAAATGAATACGCTGCTGGCGGATCAATTGGCTGCGCTCAAGGACAAGTTGGACAAGGACTAGGCGTCGCACGCGGAATCCCGCTCCCCGCCGCCTTGACTGCCGGGGTGGCCTGTGTTACATTCCGGCGCTGAAATTGCAGGTATTTTGTGCGGTCACCGTAACGAAACCGCCCCTATGGTTTTAGGGTGTCGCAGGGATCGAACGGCGCGCTATGACGTCGAGGAGTATTCGCGATGACCAAGAAAGAATTGGCCAAGTTTGAAAAACTGTTGCTTGACGAACGTCATCGGTTGCTTACCAGCATCAAGACCATTGAAGACGCGTCGCGGAACGAATCCGTGCGGGATTCCGGCGGCGACTTCTCCAGCTATGCCGAAACGGGCACGGACAGCTTTGAACTGGAAACGGCCCTGAATATCGCCAGTGCCGAGTCGGATCGCCTGTCGGAGATCGACGAAGCCCTCCAGCGCATCAAAGATGGTACCTACGGCATCTGCGAGGGTACCGGTGAGCCAATCCCGAAAAAGCGTCTGGAGGTCTTCCCCGCTGCACGCTTTAGCATTGAACACCAGGCGCAGCTCGAACGCGAGCAGCGCGGGCAGTACCGCTAAACCAAGCGGTCGAATCCAAATCCGTCCACACCGGATGCGTGCGCCCGGCGTTCGCATCCGATTTTCTTGTTTCAACCCCGGCGGTTTCTGATGTACCCCATTCTCTTTGAAATCGGTCCCATCAAGTTGCACATGTACGGACTGATGATCGCCATCGGCTTTCTCACGATCCTCTACTTCATGCAGCGCGATGCCCGCAAGATTGGCGTGGACCCGAATCAGGTAAGTGAGATGGCCTTCTGGGTGCTCGTGCTTGGCGTTGCGGCAACCCGCGTGTTGCACATCATCATGTATCCCGAGACCTATTCCTCGCCGCTGCAGTGGGTGGCTATCTGGAACGGTGGACTCGTTTTTCAGGGAGCCATCCCCGCCGCAGTCATCTACGCCTACATCGCCCTCAAGCGCCGCGGCATCCCCTTTCTGGCCATGGCCGATGTCGTCATGCCCTGGGTGCCGCTCGCCCAGGCCTTCGGGCGTGTCGGCTGTTTCTTCAACGGGTGCTGCTATGGCATCCGTTCGGACCAACTCCCCTGGGGCCTTCAGTTTCCGCCCGGCAGTCCCCCCGCACATTCCCACCAGATCAACTACGGTGCCCTGCCCGATGGCTGGTCCTACCCCATTCACCCCACGCAGATCTACGCCGTGCTCGCGCTGACGACCATTTGCGCCGTGCTTCTATTGATGCGCGCAGGCTGGAACCCCTTCACGGGCTTCACCTTCCCGCTATACTTCGCCTTTACCGGCGCGTATCGCTTCGTCGTGGAGATCTACCGTGGCGACGGCAATCCCACCGAACTCGGCCTTGGTCTCATCAGCAATCAGCAGGTCTTCAGCCTGCTCTCGATCGTGCTGGGGCTCGGCTTGTTCTTCTTCCTGTGGCAACGCAGCAAGCGTCAGGAATTGCCGGCCAGCAACGACGCCGCGCGCCCCTGAAAGTTGGCAATCGCGGACGCTTGTGCTATCGTTCGAGAGTCCCTTGGGGGTGTACATGTGGCGCTTCGCACACCTATCTGATCCACATCTCGCCAGCGATCGCGACGGCGTCTGGAACAACCGTTTCCTCTGCACGATGATGCCGGAAGTCATGGCTTGTCTGCGCCGTGATCTTGCCCTGTTGCGTCCCGATTTCATTCTTGCCACCGGGGATATCGCCAGCACGCAGACCCGTGCCGCGATGCTCGAAGCCCAAGAGATGATGGACAGCCTTGGCTTTCCCTATTACCCCATGGGCGGCAATCACGATTTCGTGCTCGAGGATTCGCGTAAATGGTTTCTGGAAGCCTTCGCCAAGCATTTGCCCGCGCCGCAGACCTACTACAGCTTTTGCCACAAGAACCTGCGCTTCATTGCGCTCGATGCATGGTGGCTCTGGCAAGACGGTACGGTCAGCAAGGTGAGCGAAGCCTCCGTGGCCAAAGGCCTCGAGAAGACACTGGCTGGCGCGCGGTGGGTGGTGCCGCCGGAACAATTGACCTGGCTCGATTCGGAGCTTGCGAAACAAACGGATGTACCGACCGCCATCGCGGTGCACTACCCCGCCGTACCCATCCCCCAGCGCCTGCACCGTCCGGCCTTCAAGAACGGTGGCTGCCTGCAGAACGGCGACCTGCTCGTCGAGATTCTGCACCGGCACAAACAGGTAAAGGCCATCTTCAGCGGCCACGTACACATCAACTTCATTGAAGATATCAACGGCATCGTACAGGTGGTTACCGGCGCGCTGCCCGAATATCCGGTGGAGTACCGCGACGTGCAGGTTTTTGACGACCGCATGGAGGTATACACCCTGGGCCTGAGTGACACGGCTTTCGCCAAGCAGTCATTGATTGCCGGCAAGGAATGGACCAAGGGCGACCCGCAGGACCGGCGCAAGACCATCCAATTCTGACGGCGGCGTGCCCTAGCGTTCGACGCTCAGGACAATCAGCAGTTCATTGCCCGTGTCCAGGCGAAATCCCCGCAACTTGACCATCTTCTCCGGAACCAGCGCCATCGTCGTCTGAAGCGCCTTCACCGCGCCCCCACGCGCGTCCCGTTGGTTCTTCATCTCCACCGCCACCTCCAGACGAATGCGATGATCACCTTGATCCGGCAGCGGCGTCGCAATCAAGGTATAGGTCCCGTCTATCGGTAAGCGCGCCGGCTCGTTGACCTGCGCCGATCGCCACGCGACGGCGACCTTCTTGTAGGTGTCATAGGGCAATTCTTCCACGGCCGGCTTGATCGCCACGACCTCGCGGTCGAAGTGTGGCTGGGCGCGGTCCTCCTGCGTCGCCTGCACGGCCCACATGTGCACGCTCACCGGCGGCGGGCCGCCATTGACGGCGTCACCGGCGCCGGCAATCAGCAGCGCGATACAGAAAGCGGTCAGGGTCACGGGAGGTCGTCCTCAGCCATGTTCACCCACACCGTCGTCACACCATCATCACTCTTGTAGACGGTCGCGCCCGCGAGCTCGGTGGAGACCGACTCAATCTCCGTCGCGAGCACCGGCTGGGTCTCGCCGCGCATCAAGATGAAGGCGGAAAAGGCCACCACAAAAGCCGCGGCCGTCAACGAGGCCATGGCCCAGAGCCCGCGCCACGGCGATGGCTTCGGCGCAATGCCTTCCCGCACACCGTCCATGAACGCATTGAACTGGGCATCGGCGATCTCCGGGACCGGTCCCGCCGTATGGGTCACGCTGCGAATCAGCTCAAGATCAGCCAGATAGGCCTTGCAATGCGCGCAGGTCGATACGTGTGCATCCACCGCGGTGGCATCGGACACTTCGCCATCAAAGCGGCGCTCGACTCTCTCTTCCCAGTTACAGCGTTTCATTCAACTACCCTCCGCGACGCCCATCTGGACGAGCGCATTCTGGAGCTTCTTTCGCGCATGGTGCAAGCGGCTCATGACCGTGCCCAGGCTGCATTCCATGACCTCTGCCATCTCCTGATAGGACAGCCCCTGGTATTCGCGCAAGACGAAGGCCGCGCGGTGTTTCTCCGGCAGCGCAGCCACGGCCGAATCGATGGCCGCGCCCAGTTCCTTGGCCGCCAGCGAATCCGAGGGATCGGCCTCACCCGAAGGGGCGTCCCCGGGAAGCGCCGTTTCGATCGGTGCGGTTTGCAGGCGTCGCTTCTTCAGGAAGTCCTTGCAGTGATTTGCCGTGATACGCATCAGCCAGGTCTTGAAGCCCGCTTCGCCCCGAAACTTCTTGATGGAGCGGTAGGCCTTGATAAAGACTTCCTGCGACACGTCCCACGCCTCCTCCCGGTTCCGGAGAAAGTGGTAGCTGAGTGCATAGACCTCGTTGCGGTACTGCCGTACCAGCACCTCGAAGGCTGCGACGTCGCCCGTCTGTGCACGGGCCACCAACGCCATGTCTTCGGCGGCGCGCGGCGAAATCGCCTTCTCGGGTTCTTGCGTTTGCACGGCGTCGTTATGATACCGCAGCGGCCAGCTGAGGGACACACTCATGTCGGCTTCCTCCAGTTCTCGCAAATCCAGACGAGAAGGAGGACGTCTTATTCATTTCTCTAAATGCTTTCAGAACAGCGACTTAAGAGGCGCGCACGAGGACAAAGTCGAGTATGCCGTCCATGGAGTCCCGATACGGACTCGGATGCAGTTTGGCGAGGCAGGTGCGCGCTTCGTCCATGTAGGCCTGACAGAGCGCCAGCGTCTGATCACGGACTCCCGCCCCTTCGGCCTCGCCAATGATCCAGGCACGATCCGCGTCGCTCAGGTCCGCGTCACGCATCGCGTCCAGGCGTGCGCGGTCCGGACCCCTCAGGTGCTCACGCAAGTACATAATGGGCAGGGTCTGCTTGCCCTCAGCGACGTCCCCACAGGCGGGCTTGCCCAGGGTGTCCGTGGGCTGGGTGATATCCAGCATGTCATCCACGAGTTGGAAGGCGATGCCGAGGGTAATGCCGAAGCGGTATAGGGGATCGCGGAGACTGAAGTCGATGATGTGTGCGGGCGCGCTCACGGCTTCCGCGAAGAGGCTGGCGGTCTTGCGTTCTGCAAGCATAATGCAGTCCTCGCGGCTGACCTCGTCCGCACTGCGGTTGAAGAAGTACAGTTCCCCCTCGGCCATGCACCGCACGGAACGGATTGCGTCCGCAATTACGGTGCAGGAATCGTAAGTCGCCAGCATCTCCACCGAGCGCGCCACGAGGTAATCTCCGCCCAACACGGCGGCGTGATTGTTCCAGAAACCGGTCAGGGAGGCCCGCCCACGGCGCAGCAGCGCCCGGTCAATCACATCATCGTGGGCAAGTGAAGCGACGTGCAGGGCCTCGAAGGCCGAGGCCAGCCCCACGTAGCGTCCAAGGTCTTTCGCGCCCAGCGCACCCGCGGCCATCAGACAAAGCGCCGGACGCAGCATCTTCCCCCCGGCACGGGGCATCTC
>JAUIKJ010000125.1 GCA_030430835.1 Candidatus Hydrogenedentota bacterium | reverse complement strand
GGTCGCACTGGAGGCCGGCGACTATCAGATGAAGGTGGTGATGGACCGGCAGGGCCTGTCGGGCAGTATCGGCGACATTGATCTCATGCGCTTTGAGAAGCAGGAAGAGTGAGGGTCGCGGTGCGATTCGAAGGTAGGCTTGCGAGAAACTAAACGCGATATGACTTGTCACCTCGACCGGAGGGAAAGGTCTTAAGATCTCTCCCGCTGGTCGAGATGACAAGGTGGACGATCGTGATGACAAGGTGAACGATCAGGATGACAGCGCAGGATGAATCGAAAGACCCGATTCAATACGCGGTGCGTGTCGCGGGCGGCTTAGAACCCGACGCTTGCCAGCGCCTGGTAGTAGAGCCAGTGGCCGAAGTCGTTCGGGTGGTTGATGTTGTTGGCGAGGAGGCTGGGGAGGTCCTTGCGTTGCAGGACCCGCTGCCAGACGGCATGTACGTCGGCGAAGGCGGATGCGGTGCGCTGTGCGGCGCGGGCGGTGGCGGCCGCGTAGGCCGCCATCTGGTGTGAACTGTGCTTCCAGTCGGGATTCGGCGGAAAGGTGGAGAAGAGCAACACATCCGCACCGGTCCGTTCCTTGATCTGCTGCACGATGGAGACGAGGTTTTCCTCGAACTTTTCAACGGGCACGCCGTTCACGTTGTGATCGTTCATCCCGAACCCGACGAGCACGAGGTCGGGTTCGCGCGTAAGCACCTTCTCTTCCAGGCGCGCCAATCCCTGCGGCGTGGCGTCGCCGCCGGTCGCGCCGTTCTCCAGCGCGACCCGTGCGCGGGGATGCCGGGCCTGCAGGTACTTCGCATAGCGCTCGTCGAAACGCAAGCGCTGCTGCGTCGCTTCGCCACCAGCGCTGATGCTGTCGCCGTAGGTGATGACCTTGAAGGCATGGCCCGCAGCCAGCTTCTCGCGGGTGTCCACCAGCAGGTCGCCCTGCGAACTCGGCGCGGTCACGGGGAAGGCGTTGACGGACTCGTAGTCGACATAGACGAAGAAGGGTTTGTTGCCGTATCCCGGAAACTTCGTGTGATCGAATTCGTGTTGCCCGTAGAGCACGTTGGTGCTGTAGTCGGGAATACGTGAATCCGCGGTGCGCGCGATGCGGCCCGCTTTCGTGTCAACGGTGAAGTCTTTGCCCGCCTCGTAGAATACGCACCCGGGCGTGGCGGGATCGTAGGCGCTGCGTAATTGCAGGGAGCCGGGCACGATGTGGTCGTAAAGGAGCGTGCCGGGTTCGGTCCCGGTGAGCACGAGGCTTTCGCCGATCACCTGCGCCGACATCGCATAGACCGGCACAGGCATCGAGGCAAGTAGCGCAATGAGCATCAATCGGAATTTTTTCATGGATCACTCGCTTTCCCGAGCGAAGGGATGGCGTGCCGGTGGTTGGTGTTGGGGTACAAAGTTGAGCAGGAGTCGCGCAATCCCGTTGAGCGCGGGATTGCGGTGGCGGACGTAGGCGCGCATCGCTTCGGGCCGCGCGCCGAGGCGCGCCTTGGGCTCCAACGCAGTACGCCCGAATACGATGCGGGTGCAGCCGAGCGTCATCGCGTCGACGATGATGGAATAGAGCAGCCCAAGGTAGACCGGGGCCTCGGCGTTCGCCGCGTAATCGAAGCCGACGATGTGGGCGATGGCGGTCTCGCCGTCGCGCAGGGTGCTGGAGAAACCGAGTGGGGTGCCCGCGCGCTGGATGACGGTGCACCGGAATTGATCCGGCCCGAGGGCTTCGGCCAGCCGCGGAAGGTGATCCGCGGCGAGCACGCCAAAGCGCACGTCGGCACGGCGCTCCACCTGTGCGTAGAGTTGGTTGAGTGCGGGCGACAGCGCATCCAGATCCACCGGGTGCACCCGTTCCATGCCAGCGGCATCCAACTGCTGGAAGACCAGGCGCGCCGCCTTGCGGTACTTCGCCTTGAGCGCGGCCAGGTAGTCGTCGATATCGTGCCAGGCGGGATCGCAGTCGAAGACCATCGTCGGCTCTGTGGGCACCCGAAAGAATCCGGTGGCACCTAGTCCGGTGCGGGCTGTGCCGTCGTCTTCGGGCAAGTCCTTGATCACAAGAAAATCACCGCGCCACCCCGTACGCCGGTGCAGGACCTGAACCGCATGGGCGAGCAGGGGCCACCGCTCATCCTCCGCGATCTCCGGCGCAAATGCCCATCCGTGAGGACCGCAGGTAAAGAGATCGCCACAGACAAGCACGTTGCGTCCCAGCGCGCCAAGCAGCGCCTTGCGCACGCGGCGCACCATCGCTTCGAGCGCAGACTCCGCTTCGGCTGCCCCCAACTCCAGTTGCTCGTCGGAGACCTGGAAATGCTGGAAGGCAGCGGCCAGTACGGGCCGGCCGTCGCGCCGCAAGATGACGTAGCCATGGCGCATCCCCACCGGCAGGGTCTGCTCCATCGCCGCAAGTACCCGGCGCTGCATGAATAGCGAAGCATTCTGCACCAGGCGATCCCAGGCGCGGGAATCGACCTGGGCAATCCCCTCCGCGAAGGTGGCCTCGAAGGCCTGGGGCACCGTGGCCCGGCACAGGCACCAACCGCCAAGGGTCATGCACTCATGCTTCATGTGCGGCTCCGGCGAGGGCAACCACGCACTGCCGCGCAGACCAGGGGGCAGACTCGGTGTCGATCAGCGTATAGACCGCTTGGTTCGGGGCGAGAAGCAGGGGTGCCGTACCGACAAAGAAGGTGCCACCCACGTGTTTGCTGAAGGCATCTCCCCCGCCACTGACAATGATGTCTGGCGCGTCGATCTCGCGTTCGCGCAGGAGCCGGTCGTTGGGCGTATCCGCGCCGAGGATCCAGTTTCCCGTCGACGGTGCGCCGTGGCACACGACAATACGGATGTTGTCGACTGTTTCGACGCGGGTGCGTTTCATCTTCCCGAGCCACTCGATGACATCGCCCGGCAGAGATTGGTAGGCCCGTTGCAGTGCTTCGTAACCGGCATCGCCGTGGCGCCTACGGAGAGTCAAGGCCTTACGCTCGGCGCGCGTGACATCACGATCGTCTTCGCTGCGCACGCTGATCAGGCCGCGTTCACGCACGGTTTTCGCCACGGCTGCGCCCGATGATCCTCCCGCGACGAGACCGCCGGTCT
The DNA here is from genome assembly GCA_030430835.1 of Candidatus Hydrogenedentota bacterium. Lineage (GTDB taxonomy): Bacteria > Hydrogenedentota > Hydrogenedentia > Hydrogenedentales > JAEUWI01 > JAUIKJ01. Next base: position 4,836 of record JAUIKJ010000125.1, on the reverse strand, counting down.
GCACAATGGTATGGATTCCGGCCTCGTCGACGGCGTTCAACACCGCACGAAATGCGGAAAAGTTACCCCGGATGTCACCAATCGCCGCGAAAAACATGGCCAAATTCCCAATAATTGCACGGGTTCGGCGCGCGCGAGGACGCGGGGCCGCGGCTCTGGTCCCGGCGGAACGGCCGGGGCGCGAGCCTGTCCTAACCCGTTTTCTAGCAGGCGATTAACACCGTAGCACAGGGGCGATCCGCGATCCCAGCGGCACGATCCCCAATGAAAATGGGGCGATAGTGCCGGTCAAAAAAAGCTTTCCTAAAAAATTCGCTTGACAATCGTCTATTTAAAAGCTAAGCAATGACCTGTCAGCGGGAAACGCATGCGGTCGTTTCCGCGGGCATGGCGCACAGCGCAGTGCGGGGTTTACCTGTTGTAAATCTCCGTGTTTCGACGCATTCGAGAAATTGTGGCTACCCCAACGAGGAGGAACGAGAATCATGGCCTTCAAGAAAGCAACCCCCGCGAGCAAGCCGCTCACGAAGTCGCAGACCATCGCCGCCATCGCGGAGGAGACGGGTCTGTCGAAGAAGGAAGTTACCGGTGTCATGACGGCACTGACGGATCTGGCCTATTCGCAGGCGGCCTGCGGCTTCACGCTGCCGGGCATCGGCAAATTGGTCATCGTGCAGCGCAAGGCGCGCATGGGCCGCAACCCCGCCACCGGCGAGCAGATCAAGATCCCGGCGAAAAAGGTGCTGAAGTTCCGCATCGCCAAGGCCGCCAAGGACGCGATCGGCCCCAAGTAAGCGTTCGTTTGTCGTATTTTCCGCTCATCGCGGCCCGGAGACGGTCTCCGGGCCGTGATTTTTTTGGCGCGGCGGTCCCGCGGCCTGATAGAATACGCCTAACACAGGAGGCCCGTGCCATCGCCTCGCGAGCTGAAAAGATGAACTGCACACGGCCGCCTCACTCCGGTGAGCCGGCGTTTTTTTTGCCCGGAGCCGGCCGATGAACGACGCGCCCCTCGAGAGTACGGTGGTCATGGACGCGACCGCGATGTCGGACTACGTCCATGTGCTGGCACGCGAGATTCTGGAAGACGGCGACGCGATCGAGGACATCGTGTTTCTCGGTATTCTGCGCCGGGGCGTGCCGCTGGCGGAGCGCATCGCCGCGCGCCTCGGCGAACTGACCGGCACCACGCCGCCGGTCGGTGCGCTGGCGACGACACTGTATCGGGACGATGCGCGCACAGCGGGTGCGGATGACAAGGGTTACACCCACTTCGACTTCGAGGTGGACGGGAAGACGGTCATCCTGGTGGATGATGTCCTGGCGGCGGGCCGCACGATTCGCGCGGCGATGGACGAGGTCATGGACTACGGCCGGCCGCGCCACATTCGCCTTGCCTGCATGATCGACCGGGGCGGGCGTGAACTGCCGATTCAGCCGGACTATCTGGCCTGGAGCCTCGCCACGGACCCGAATGAATGGGTGGCGGTACGCATGACGGAACTGGACGGCGAGGACGCGGTATATCTTGAGCGTTACCCCGCCGAGGACGAAAGCGAATGACACCGCGCAACGCCAAAGTCGAAGGCCCGGTGTGGACGCGCAAGGATCTGTTGGGCATCGAGGGCCTGGCGCGCGAGGAGATCGAACTGATCCTCGACACGGCGCCGCAGTTCGTTGCCGTGTCGCAGCGGGAAAGCCGGATCAAGAAGGTGCCCCTCTTGCAGGGGCGGCTTGTGGTGAACTGGTTTCACGAGCCCAGCACGCGCACGCGCACCTCCTTTGAACTGGCGGCCAAACGCCTGAGCGCAGACACGCTGAGCATGGCCGCCGGGTCCAGCACGAGCGAGTCCAAGGGCGAGACCCTGCACGACACGCTGGCGAACATCGAAGCGATGCACACGGACATCATCGTCATCCGCCACAAGTGCGCGGGCGCGCCACACATGCTGGCCGGCCGGCACAAGTCGCACATCATCAACGCGGGCGACGGCCGCCACGAACACCCGACGCAGGCGCTGCTGGACGCCTTCACGATGCGCGAGCATATCCGCAGGCTTCGCCAGGATCCCGCGGCAACCCTCGACGGCGTCAACGTGACACTCGTCGGCGACATTGAACATTCGCGCGTGGCGCGGAGCAATATCCACTGCCTGCGCGCGCTCGGTGCGAAGGTGACGCTCTGTGGCCCGCGCACGCTGATCCCGATGGACGTGGCGCGGCTGGGGGTGCGCATCACGCACGATCTGCGCGATGCACTCGAGGGCGCGGACGTGGTCTACGCCTTGCGCATCCAGCTTGAGCGCCAGGGGGCGGGCCTCTTCCCCAGCCTGCGCGAGTACATCCGCCTCTTCCGCATCGACAGTGCCTCCCTTGCCCACGCGCCGGCCGACGCGCTCGTGATGCATCCCGGGCCGATCAACCGGGATGTCGAACTCTCGACCGAGGTGGCCGATGGCGCGCGCTCGGTCATTCTTGAGCAGGTCTCCAATGGCGTGGCGATTCGCATGGCGGTAATGCATCTACTGGCGAACAGCGGGCGATAGCGCTGATTGTGGCGCGCCATTTCCGAATGACATAGCCGAATCGATCCAATAGCGCAAATTACATCAAGGCACGAACAGGGAGGGCAAGGCATTGGATACGAAAACGACGGCACGACGCGAAACCCGCTGGGCAACGATGATCGGTCTGATAGGTGCCTTCGTGTTTGCGCCGTATCTTGCGGCGGACGAGTTTGTCGTTACCAGTTCCAGTCCCACCGGCCCAGGCTCCCTGTCGGAGGCCATCGTCAACGCATTCTTTTCCGACGGCGAGGACACGATTACCTTCGACCCAAGCGTCACGACCATCCTCATAGAATCGAGCATCCAAGACGTGAACGCTGCCGATCCGGTCACCATCGACGGCGGCGGCACGGTAACACTGGTTGGCACGGGCGCGAGCGAAGGTACGAACGGCCTACAACTGACGACCTTCGGCCATACGGTGCGCGGCCTGACCATCAAGAATTTTGATGGGGATCAAATCGTCGCAGGCGGCTTCGCCAACATCATCGATTGCACCATCACCGGCGGCGGCGAAGACGGGATTCAGGTGCTTGGCGCGGGGGTCGAAATCCGCGGCTGCCTTATCGGGACGGACGGCGTCAACGACCTTGGCAACGCCCGAAACGGAATCGATCTGAATATCGTTACAAGTGCGTTCATCGGCGGCTCGACCGAGCAAGCTCGGAATGTGGTTTCCGGCAACGGCCGCTATGGGATCGAGATGCGGGATTCTGGGTCAATTCTCGAGATTCGCGGAAACTACATCGGCACCAACGCGGCGGGCACCGCGGCAATCGGAAACGACCTTGGCGGCATCCGAATTTCGGACTCGCCCAGCCTAAGCATCGGCGGTAGCGGAAGCGGCGAAGGCAACCTGATCTCCGGCAATGCGGGATCGGGGATCGAGATTTCGGGCAGCACATCGAGCGGGATCGTCATCTACGGCAACCTGATTGGTACGGACGCCACGGGACTCCTTGAGATCGGCAACGCCTTCTCCGGCATTGCCATGACCAGTGCAGGTTCCGGATTCATCGGCGGCCCCGGCGAGAACGAGCGCAACGTGATCTGTGCGAATGGCGTTTCGGGCATCCAGATCATGGGCATGGATTCGTCGATCACCGACATACAGAACAACTACATCGGCGTGGGCATAGACGGTACGACGGCTATGGGAAATGACTTCGATGGCGTGAGTATTATTAACTCAGAGTCGATCCTGATCGGGGGACTCGACGAGAATGAGGGAAACATCATCGCGGGAAACGGGAAGGCCGGCATCTTCGTTTCAGACGCGCAGGAGTGCCTGATCTTCGGGAATCGCATCGGCGCGGGCGCGAACGATGAGGCGATGGGCAATGGGGAGAACGGTATCGCCCTACAGACGCAGAGCAATCGCACCCAGATCGGCAATGGCACCGCGCCCAATATCGTCGCCAACAACGTGGGCGCGGGCATCCTGATCACCGGGTCCGTGGAGAACACGATAAGCCGGAACAGTATCTACGGCAATACCGGTGATGGCATTGCACTCGCCACCGCCAACGATTTCATTTCGGCGCCCGTTGTCACACAGTTGGGATCCGTGCGTGGCACCGCGGAAGCATTGGGAACCGTGGAGATCTTCGTCGACGACGCCGAGGAAGGACGCACCTGGATCGCGTCAACGCAGGCCGACGACCAGGGCACATTCTACAGCCCCATCGATCTCACGCCGTTCCAGGGCATGAACGTCACGGCGACCGTAACCGACGGCTCGGGCAACACATCGGCCTTCAGCAGCCCGGTCCTCATCGAAAACCTGGGAGAAGCCACCCACGCGGCGGATCAGGACGCGGACAATGCGATCAATCTCTCCGAACTCCTGCGGGTCATCCAGTTCTTCAATTCCGCCCGCTATGGCTGCGAAGACGGTACCGAAGACGGCTACAATCCGAACGATAACGACACCGAATGCACACCGCACACGAGCGACTACGCGCCCCAGGATTGGATAATCAGTCTCTCGGAACTGTTGCGCCTGATTCAGTTCTTCAATTCGGGTGGCTATTATTTCTGTCCGGATGCCGACCCGCCCACGGAGGATGGCTTTTGTCCAGGCGTGGAATAGCAGCCTTCATCGCATGTGTCGCTTCCGCCCTGGGCGGCGCGGAAGCGCCGCCCATCGACCTCTCCGGCTTTCGCGATGGCATTCACCACTGGCAGATGAACCACGGGCGCGACCGCAATGATTCGCGCCTGGACCCGGCGCAGTACACCGAGATCGCAGACCACCTGCTGCGCTACC
>JAUIKJ010000124.1 GCA_030430835.1 Candidatus Hydrogenedentota bacterium | reverse complement strand
CGAGGTGCTCGCCGGCATGCATGACCCGGCCCTGCTCTATCGGAAGCGGCTGCGAAAGCCGCCGGAGGAATACACCAAGAACGTGCCGCCGCATGTGCAGGCTGCGAAGAAACTGGAGACGCCGGGATACCGGATCGAGTATTTCATTACGGTCCACGGCCCGGAACCGCGCCAGGCGCGAAGCAGCCCACTCGACTACGCGCACTACCTCGACCGGCAACTCGCCCCCGCCGCGGACAGCATCCTGGATTTCCTCGGCACCAGTTTTCACGCACTCACCGATCCGCAGCAGGACTTGTTCTAGTGCCTGTGTCGCGCGGGCACCAATCCTGCGCTGGAGCGAATCCAGACCACGCCCCACGTTTGCCCGCCTGCGCGGGCGCTCCGTATACTGCGCGTCACTTTCACCGGGAGATTTACGATGAGCGCAAGTAATTTCGGCGATTACCAGCTCGGCGTCTATATGCAGGGCATGATGGGTATCACCCCCGAACTGCCCCTGGACGTCAAGGAACTCGAAGCGCAGGCGCGTGAGAAGCTCGACCCCCGCGCCTACTGGTATGTCGCCGGTGGCGGCGGCGAGGAAGATACGGTCTCAGAGAACCGCGCTGCCTTCCACCGCTGGCGCATTGTGCCGCGCATGCTGTGCAACGTGAAGGAACGGGACCACCGGGTCTCGATTCTCGGTGCCGACATGAAGGCGCCGCTCATGCTTGCCCCGGTCGGCGTGCAGGAAATTGTTCACCCCGAAGCCGAGCTCGCCGTGGCGCGTGCCGCCGCATCGGTCGATATCCCACTGATGCTTTCCACCCTCGCCTCAAACCCGCTTGAGGCCGTGGCCGAGGCCAGCGGCAAGAACACGCGCTGGTTTCAGCTCTATTGGCCGGGAGACGATGAAGTCACGAAGAGCCTGGTAAAGCGTGCCGAAGCGGCCGGATACTCCGCCATCGTCGTCACACTCGACACGCGCCTCATGGGCTGGCGCAACCATGATCTGCAGGAGGCCTACCTGCCCTTCCTGCAGGGCCAGGGGCTCGCAAACTATTTCTCGGATCCCGCCTTCCGCGCAGCGCTCGAGGAGACGCCGGAAGACAATCCACAGGCCGCCATCGGACGCTGGGCGGAGATCTATGCCGACACCAGTCAGACCTGGGATAACCTCAAACTCATTCAGGACAGCACCTCGTTGCCGATCCTTGTCAAGGGCATTCTCCACCCGGAAGACGCGGCCAAGGCCAAGGCCATGGGTATCCACGGCATCGTGGTGTCGAACCATGGCGGACGGCAGTTGGGCGGTTCCATCTCCGCGCTGGACGCCCTCCCCGCCATCGTCGACACGGTCGGCGCGGACTATCCGGTTATGCTGGACAGCGGCATTCGCCACGGGGAAGACATCGTCAAGGCCCTCGCACTCGGCGCAAAGGCCGTGCTCCTCGGCCGTCCCTATGTCTGGGGCCTCACGCTGCAGGGGGAAGACGGCGTGCGCACGGTCATCCAGCGCATCCTCGCGGAATACGATCTCTGTATGGCCCTCTCCGGCTTCCGCACCCCGGCGGAATTGAACCCGGACGTGTTGGTGCGAATCTAAACAATCGTAGAATCCAGCCCGCGCGACTCCCGTCAATCCCGCGTGCATCGTCATGCCACCCGCGCAAACCGTCATTCCCGCGAAGGCGGGAATCCAGTGCGCGAAGCGCAAACAATCTAAGCTGTGCCGCAAGGCGCAACCTTATTCGCAGCAAACAGCCGCAATCCGCTTCGTGCAATAAACAACACGCCTCCTTCACGATTGCTGGATTCCCGCCTGCGCGGGAATGACAACGCTAAAGAAAAACGCCCCAGCATTCACATGTCGGGGCGTTGTTATTAAACGCTACACGTCGCACCATCAGTCGACGAATATCTCGCTCGCGTCAATCTTCTTGATCGTGCCCAGTTTCCCGAGCGCCTCCAGGTCGATCTTCGCCGCGTCGCCCACGATTGATATCAGCTTGGGCTGGTTCGCAATGTAGTCCTTGTGGAAAGCCAGCACGTCGTCCAGCGTCGCGCTCTGCAGCTGCGCGAACCATTCCCTGCGCGGATCGGGTTCCAATCCATGCCGCTCCCAGTTGCGCACCGCGCCAATGATCCCGCGAAAGCCCGTCTTCTCCGTGCGGTACTGGTTCTCCAGGGCACCGAGGGTGACGGCGAATCGCTCGGGTGACTCGGGCAAGGCGTCAAGCAACTCCACGAAGGCCACCGTAGAGTCTACGGTCTTGTCCGTCTGTGTCTGGATCGCGCCGAGCATGATGTCCTCGTCGCCCGCGCGGTACCCGCGCACATAGCGCGCCCCCGCGGAATACGCCAGTCCCCGCGCCTCACGCAGTTCCTGGAACACGATGCCCGCCATGCCGCCGGCGAAATAGTTGTTGTACAGCGCTACCGGTGTTGCCAGCGCGGGATCGTAGGTCACCGTGCCGAACTCGAGCCGAATATCGGCTTTCGCGCCTTCTTTGTCCACCAGGTAGATCTCGGTTCCATCCGGTCGCCGTGCGCTCAGGTTCTGATAGGGCGGCGGGTCCTTCAACTCGCCGGTGATGGGATGGTGGCGGTCGAGTATCGCCTGGACCTCTTCAAGCGGCAGCGAGCCCGTATAGCTTATGACGTGCTTGTAATCGAGCAGCTTGGAAATGACTGCGTGCAGTTCGTCCACCGACAGCGCCAGCAGGGCGTCCTTCGGCAGCAAGCGCAGATAAAAGCTGTCCGCGCCGTAGCGGTTGTATTGCACCAGCGCCGAGTGGATGCTGGGCTGCTGCTTCTTCGCGTCCTCACGCGCCACGAGAATAATCTTCTTCAGTTCGTCCAGCGTCTCCGCGTCCGCACTTGGCGCATGGATGAGTTCCATCAGTAGCTTGAACGAGGCCTCGAAGTTTTCGTCCAGCCCTGACAGACTAATCGAGCTCTCGTTATCCCCCGCGCCCGCGCCCATGTTGGTACCGAGTTTGTACCACTCCTTCTTGAGGTCTTCCGCGCTGAATTCCGCCGTGCCCGACTTGTCGAGCAGTTGGAACGCCGTCCCGATCGTGTTGTCCTGATGCGTGCCAAACTCGACGGAGATGTTGAAGGAGAAGATGTCGTTGATCGGGTTCGGCGCGTAGTACAGCTTCACGCCATTCGGGTTCTCGATGATCTGGTAGTCGGTCGCGGGATCGATAAAGGACGGCGCGATCGGCTCGTAGGGCATCGCGAGGATTTCCTTCGCGAATGCCGATTGCCGCTGCGGATCGATCTGAATCGTGGCGAGTTCCGGCTTGTGAATGTCCGGCACTTCGTGCGGCGCGTCTTCCCGGAAACCCGCCACGTAGTCTTCGCCGAAGTACTTCTTCGCCACGCGCACCACGTCTTTCTTCGTGATCGTCTCCATCCGCGCGATACGCGCCACGCGGTGATCCCAGTCCTCGAAGCCGAGCCAGGTATCGCGCATCGCGCTCACGCGCGCATAGTCCGATTCCAGCCCGCCCTTCTCGTTCTTCTTAAAGTCATTGATGATCGCCGGGAGAATCCAGTCTTCAAACTCCCCGCGCTTCACGATCTCCACCTGCTCCAGCAGCAACTGCTCCACCTCCTCCATCGTCTGGCCGTCCTTCGGCACGCCCCAGAGGTACTGCGCGCCGTAGTCGTTGTACTGCGCCGGGTAGGATCCCGCCGCGCGCACGCGCTGCTGCTGGTTCAGGTTCAGGTTGATGAGGCCCGCGGTCGCGTTGTCGAGAATCATGTCGACCAGTTGTAGCGCCTCGGCGTCCTTATGGTCGTGTGCCACGGTGCGAAACGCAAGCTGCACGTACTCTTCCCCTTCGTAGCTGCGCTTCACCACTTCGCGGCCGTCAAGGTCTTTCTCGCGCCACTTGCCCGGCTTCGGAAGCGGCTTTGCCTCCCAACTGGAGAAGTTCTCGTCGATGATCTCGATCGTCTCCTCGGTGTCGATATCGCCCGAGATGAAGATCGCCATGTTATTCGGCACGTAGTAGGTATCAAAAAACTCGCCGATGTTCTTCAGCGACGGGTTCTTCAGGTGTTCCACCAGTCCCAGCGTCGGCTGTTGACCATAGGGATGTTCCTTGAACAACTGCTCGTTCACCGCATAGGAAATGATGCGGTCCTTGTTGTCCAGCGCGCGGTTCATTTCCTCGTACACCGCCTCGAGTTCGGTCACGAACAAGCGGAACACCGGCTCGCGGAAACGCTCCGACTCGATCGCCGCCCACTGGCGCACGCGGTTCGACGGCAGTTCCACCTTGTACACGGTCTCCTCGTGCCAGGTGTGCGCGTTCACCCCGCTGCCGCCCGTCGACTTGTAGAGCTTGTCGATCTCGTTCGGCACTGCGTACTCCGCCGCCGCCACCGTCGCCTCGTTGATCTGCTGATACAGCGCCGCGCGCTTGTCCATGTCGGTCTCGACAAAGTGCTGCTCGTAGAGCTCCTCGATCTTGTCCTGGTATTCCTTTTCCTTCGAATAATCGAGCGTGCCCATCGTGCTCGTGCCCTTGAAGAGCATGTGCTCGAGGTAGTGCGCGAGGCCGGTCGATTCCGCCGGATCGTGCTTGCTGCCCGCACGCACGGCGATCTCCGCGTAGAATCGCGGCGTCTCGTGGTTCTCGGTCAGGTAGACCTTCAGCCCGTTCGCCAGCTCGAAGATGGAGACATCCATCTGGTCATCGGGATTCGGCGTGTTGATCTGTTTGTAGTCCGCCGCCGCGGGCAGGATCAATATTGCCGCCAGCAGCACCGGCACTATCCGTCGCATCGGGTTCAAGAAACGCATGGCTTTACCTCAATGTAGAGACTCAAGACGACCACGGTGGGTCAATCCAATAGACTAGAGAAGGCGGCTATCAGGTGTCCAGCGGGACGCCGTGCGGCCTAAGCCAGTGGGTGCCACGGTATTGCGCGTCCGCACGCAATGCTGTGCCGTGACCTGACAGCGGCGCCTGGCGCCCTATTCCGTCACGATCCGCGCCGGCATCTTCACCCCGGCAAAGGTATCCAGCGCAGACTGCAGCCGCCCCTGCACTTCCTCCGGCACCGCGTCCGTCAGCGGCGATTCCTCCAGCGGATCCGCCTGCACGTCGTAGATTCGGCCGTCGTCATACAGCTTGTAGCGATGATCCCGCGCAAAGCGCGCCTTGGTGAAGTTGCCCCAGCGCGGCTCGTAGTGCACGAAGAGCGCGTCGGACGGCGTACCCCTTTCTCCCTTGAGCTGGGGCAGGAAGCTGTGTCCATCCACCACCGCGTCTTCCGGCAGTTTCGAGTCCGCGAGCGCCACGAAGGTCGGCAGGAAATCCGCGAAGCCGATCAGCTCCGCGTTCACCGCGCCCGCGCGCACCTGCCCGGGCCACGACACGATCATCGGCACGTGCGTACCCCAATCGATCGAATGGCCCTTGAAGCCGCGCACCTCGCTGCCGTCGCGCATCGCCGTCCGGATATTCCGATCCGTGCCATTGTCTCCGATGAACATCACCACCGTGTTCTCGCGCTGCCCCGTCTCCTCTAGCCGCGTCAGGATCCGCCCCACAATCTTGTCCATGTACTCGACCATCGACTTGAAGTACTTCTTGTCCTTCTTCAGCGGGTCCACTGCGTAGTCCGGATGATCCGGCGAGGGCTGATGCGGCGAGTGCGGCAGGCACATCGGGTAGTACAGGAAGAAGGGTTGATCGCGCTCGCGCCCGATGTACTCCGAGATGTACTCCAGAAAAACATCCGGCCCGTAGCGCCCCTCCAGTTTCTCTGCCGGCTTCCCAAGGAATTCGATGCTCGGGTCACGGTAGCGCGATTCCTTGTTCCGCACCTGCCACAGGCAATACTCGTCAAAGCCCGCATCCAGCGGCAGCGTACCCCGCCCCGCGCGTTCCCCGTCCAACCCGTAGAGCTGCCACTTCCCCGCCACCGCCGTCGCATAGCCGGCGTCCCGCAGCATATGCGCAAAGGTCCGCTCCCCCGGCGGCAACATCTGGAACTCCACATAGTTCCGCGCGTTGCTCTTCCCCGTCATGATCTTCACGCGCGACGGCGTACACAGCGGCTGCGCATGACACGCCGTAAAGCGCATCCCCCCCGCCGCCATCGCATCCAGCGCCGGCGTGTCATACGACGCCCCGCCATTCACCCCCAGGCACTCATAGCCCAGGTCGTCCGCCATGATCAGAATGATGTTCGGCCGCGCCTCCTCCGCCGCCGCCAACACCGGCAACGACAAGAAGCACGCCGCCAAGAGCAAGCAGAACCCAATCCGGCTACACCGCAAAGCCATCTTCCGTCCCTTCCAATACACAGTATGCCCCCGTGGGTGCGTTGTAGAATTGAACCGCGCGAAGAATCTCCGAAAGACTGATTGCCCAGTCCTGCGGATCGTAGTCCGAATCATGCGGCGCGCCATCCGTATTTCCCGGTCCCGGCGCGAAACCGTCTTCGTTTTCTTCCGCCACGTGATAACCGCCGGAATTGAAGAACTGGACCAGCCGCAACAATTCCGAAAGACTGAGCGCATAGTCCGCATTGGTATCCGCAGAGTGCGCGGCCTCGGGCCCTTGCTCCAGATCGAGCACCCAGAGGTAGTCGCCTGTGCTGTCACCCCCCTCGAAATAGTACGCGTCACCCACCATCTGGCCCGAACCGCCAGCGCCAGTTAGGGGATTAAAGTTGACTGAATCTTCCGGACCCGGATTGATATCGGTCAATCGTGATGTTCCCACGAGTGTACCGTCCGTCTTCCAGAACTCCGCGCCGCGCAAACTGGTCCACGCGAAGAAGTAGGCCGTATCGTCATGAACCAAAAAAACGTTCCGGTAACGATCGTCGTATGCCGCCGTCAAAAACTGTCCCGTCAAGTACAGCGGGTAGGTACCTGTCGAAGTACCGTCGGACACCCATACGTTGCCCGCCGGCACGTCGCCTGTGGCATACACGCTGTAGATAACGCGGCCGCCCAAGCGCGTAACGTTGCCCACGACAACATCCGGACCGTAGTTGACGGTGTGGTCGTACAGCACCTCGACCTCACCGCCGTCCATATTGAGGCGCAGCAACTGTCCGGCGCCAGCGCCGATCTGCGCGCCACCCAGGTGAACAACACCGCCACTCTTGAATCCCGGCAAAGCCACCGTTCCCTCGGCGGTCCCGTCCGTACGCCATACCGTCTGCTCGCCGCCCGACCAGAAATAGGCGTACTCGCCTTCGATGTGGTAGCTCGTGGGTAAACTCGAATGCAGCCACGCCGGTTGCGGGTCCGCCTCCGGCGCCGGAACGACATCGGCGATGAGCCGCGTGCCCGCGGTGGTCCCATCGCTCCACCACGGTTCGAAACCCGTCTCCTCGGTGATCGCCGTGAAAATGATACCGTCGTCCCAACCCTGAATCGCAAAGGGCGAGATGTCCGTGAACCCGGGATAGTCCCCCTCGGCAAAAGCCTGCACCAGCACACTACCCACCAGCCCGCCCCCAGTCTTCCAAAGACCGGATCGCGGAAGCCGGTAGTACAACACGTCGTCCAGAAAGCCATAGGCCAAGCCCACGGAGAAGCTCGGCGGCGTGGTTGAACTCGGCAGAATCTCGAATCCGGTCGCGATCTCCCGCGTTGTGCCCTCCGGAAATTCGATCGCGTACAAAGTACCCCCACGTGTGAGGTAGTACAGACGCGTAGACGTCCCGCCGACGATATAGTCGAGCCGTTCACCTTCGGGCAACGCGACCTCCGGACCCGGCGCGTCGCCTTCCTGCACCACATGCAGATCGCCGTCAACACCGGCGTACACGGTGTCCCCCACCTGCGCCATGACGGATAAGCGACCAATCGGCGCCTCCCACACCTTCCGCGGAACGCCGCATTCTGCCGCTGCGACGTTGGTCAGTATTACGCCCAACAACACCGCGACCGGTGCGGCCGCAGCGAGAAACCTACACCGCAAAGCCATCTTCCGTCCCCTAACGCACGCAGTAGTGACACACCGGCGCATTGAATAACTGAATCGCAC
>JAUIKJ010000123.1 GCA_030430835.1 Candidatus Hydrogenedentota bacterium | reverse complement strand
ACCGCGGCGGCGTTCCATGGCTTTCACGCCATCCGGTGGTTCGACGAAGGCGTCTTGAAACACAAAGACCGGCGCGTCGTCTTCGTAGAGGGTGATGGTGCTGTCGGCCTCTTTCCAGTGCAGGCCTTCGTCAGCGGAAGCCGTGAGGGGCATTGCCGCAAGCATCCGTGACAGCAGGATTGTCTTCATCGGTGTTCATCCCTTTTTATCGGTGGTCAACTCAACCTTCCTTGTCATCCGGTACCTCGTCGCCGGGGAGGAAGAGCGCGGTGTCCCAGGTGTCTTTCGCGCCCTTGCGGCGGACTTCGAAGAAGCGGACGCCGTTGCCTTTCTCCAGTTCACTGGTCACCCTGAAGCCGAGGCGTGTGTGGCCACCCGCGACGTCGAAGGGATCCGCGATAGCGGCACTGCGGCCCTTGGGCTCCACCGTCACCGTACGGGTCTGACCACCGAAGTCGATTTCCAGTGTTGCCGAATCCAGCGGCTTGTAGAAGTGAACCGTGAGTTCATACTTGCCCGGCTTCGCGGCCTCTACTTCCCAGTAATTTCCCGTGCCCGAGCGCCACGCGGTTTCTCCGTGCCAGTCCTGCGGCGTGAGCACCACCGGGTTCTCGTGTTTGCTGCCGATGGCGATGCGCGGAAACGCGAAGTCGCGCTCTGCTTGTACGCTGGCGAACCAGTCCTCATAGCTCCGTTTCAGGCGCGCGGCTTCCTCCGGGTGGTCGGCGATGATGTTCGTCGTCTCGCCGGGGTCGGCGGCGAGGTCGTAGAGTTCGTCGTCCTTGACGAGCTTGAGATTGCCCATGCGAATCGCGGAACTGTTGAAGGGCTCCGGGCGGTCGCCGCGGTGCCATTGGAAGACCAGGGGCCGCTCGAAGAAATCGTTGTCGCGCTCCTGGATGGCCGGCCAGAGGTTACGGCCATCGATGGGTTTCTCCGGTTTCGCGTCGATGCCGCAGATGGCGAGCAGCGTGGGGAAGAGGTCGATGTGCGCGGCGGGAATGGCGAGGTCCTCGCCGGCGGGCAAGGTGCCGGGCCAACGCAGGATGCAGGGCACGCGGATGCCGCCCTCGTAGACCTGGCCCTTGCGGCCGCGCATGCCGGCGTCATAGCGCGGCTCGTTGCGCGGTACATGCGGGCCGTTGTCGGTCATGAAAATAACGAGGGTGTTTTCCTTCAGCCCCAGTTCATCCACCTTCGCGAGGATCTTGCCGACGTTCTCGTCGATGTTCTCGTCCATGCCATAGGTGCGCGCGGTGGCGTCGGGGATCCCTTTGTCGCGGTAGGGCTGCGCATACTTGTCATCGACCAGCAGCGGGGTGTGCGGCGCGTTGGTGGAGAGATAGGCGAAGAAAGGTTTGTCCTGGTTCGCCTCAATGAAGTCGATGGTCGCGTCGGCGAAGATGTCCGTGCAGTAGCCTTCCTTCCGCACCGGCTCGCCATTGTGCATCACCACCGGATCGAAATAGCCGTTGCCCATCGGGTTGGACGGTTGGCTGATGCCGCCGCCCATATGCACCAGCGATTCTTCGAAGCCCTGGTCCATCGCGCGCAGCGGATAGTTGTCGCCCAGGTGCCACTTGCCGAAGATGCCGGTCTTATAGCCGTGGTCACGCAACACCTCGGCCACCGTGATTTCGTCCGCGTGCATCATCGCCCGGCCCATGTAGGTGTCCACCACGCCGGTGCGATAATAGTAGCGCCCAGTCATCATGCTCGCGCGCGTCGGCGCGCAGACCGGCGCGTTGTAATACTGCGTGAGCCGCAGGCTTTCGGTGTACATCTGGTCGATGTTCGGCGTGCGGATGTCCGGATTGCCGTGGCAGGCGAGGTCGGCGTAGCCCTGATCGTCGGTGAGGATGAGGACGATGTTGGGCGGTGCGGCGGAGACGCCTGTGGCGATCGCGATGAGGCACACGATCACCAATATGATTCGGGACATGGACGGCATCCTTTCTCGGGCTTGACGATTCCAAAGGCTTCGGCGCAGTATAGCGGCTTCCAATTCGAGCACCAACCTGTGGAGGCGCAGCACCATGCGTAGCTCTGTACCTTTTACCCGGCGCGATTTCCTGAAGCGCACGGGCGCGGCGGCGGTAGCCGCGACGGCATTCCCCTATATCATCCCCGGGCGCGCGCTGGGGCTGAACGGTCACACGGCGCCAAGCAACAAGGTAACGATGGCGTCCATCGGTACGGGCGGGCAGGGGCGGCACGATACGCGGGCGCTGATGAGTGTGCCGGACGTGCAATACCTCGCGATCTGCGATGTGGACGCCGGGCACCGCGCGGAAGCGGCGAACATGGTGAATGAGTATTACACCGCGAAGAGTGAGAGCGGCAGCTTCAGCGGGGTCGATACCTACAACGATTTCCGTGAGGTGCTGGCGCGGCCGGACATCGACGCGGTGATGATCGCGCCGCCGGACTTCTGGCACGCGGTGATGAGCGTGGCCGCGGCGCGCGCGGGCAAGGACATCTATTGCGAGAAGCCGCTGGCGAACTCGATCCCCGAGGGCCGCGCGGTGGTGGATGCGGTACACCGCTATGGCCGCGTCTTCCAGACCGGCAGCCACGAGCGTTCGCGCGACAACGCGCGCTACGCGGCGGAACTGGTGCGCAACGGGCGCATCGGTAAGCTGCACACGATTCAGGTGAATCAGCCCATCGACAACCACGGTCCGCTGCCGAACCAGCCCGTGATGCCGGTGCCGGAAGGGTTCGACTACGACCTTTGGCTTGGCCCGGCGCCGGAGGCGCCGTACACCGAGAAGCGTTGCCACTTCTGGTTCCGCTATATCCTCGACTACTCCGGCGGTGAGATGACCGATCGCGGCGCGCACATCCTCGACCTCGCACAGTTGGGCCACGGCACGGATCACACCACCCCCGTTTCCGTGGAGGGTACGGGCTGGTTCCCGGAGGACGGCCTCTTCAACACCGCAATGAGCTACAACGTTGATTTCGAGTACGCGGACGGCGTGAAGATGCATGTGGAAAGCATCGCGCCGCGCGGCGTGAAATTCATCGGCGATGAGGGCTGGGTATTCATCCACGTCCATGGCGGCAACCTTGAAGCCTCGTCGCCTTCGCTGCTGAAGGAAGTGATCGGCCCGGACGAGATTCACCTGGGCCGCAGCCGCGGGCACCATCTCGACTTTATCGAGAACGTGAAAAGCCGTGGCGAATGCAAGGCACCGGTGCACGTCGGCCACCACAGCGCGACGATCTGCCACATGGCAAACATTGCCATGAAGCGCGGCGTCAAACTCGCATGGGACCCCGAAGCCGAGCGCTTCACCAACGACGAAACCGCGAACCGCATGTTGATCCCCGCCCAGCGTGGCGCGTGGTCGGTATAGGGCAGGGGAGAGCATGACAATGAATCCGAAGAACTTGATTGCACTGGCCGCATTGGCGGCCTTCGGGACACAGGCCGCGCTGGCGGCTTCGCTCGATGACGACTACGCGGCGCTGAAGCGCTATGAATTCGGTCAGGACCGGCACGCGCTGACGAACATTGAGAACGCGGCGCTGGATCCCGCGCAACAGGCGGCGGTCGAGCAAAAGCTCTTGGCCGTACTGGAAGGCGGCTGCACCGTCGACGCGGCGCGCTTCATCTGCCGGCAGCTGGCGACGGCGGGTAGCGGTGCATCCGTGCCGGCGCTGGAAGCGCGAGCGGCGGATATTGAACTGACAGGCCATGCAATACGTGCTCTGGAGGCCATACCCGCGGCAGCGGCCGGCGCGGCGCTGGTGCGCCTGAGCGGCCATGCCGATGCCGCAGTGCGTACGGCGGCGGTGGAGGCGCTGGGGCGTAGTGGCGTCGATGGTGCGATGGATGCGGCGACGACTTTGCTCGGGGATGACGATTTGCAGGTGGCTTCGGCGGCCGCCTATGCGCTGGGCGCGCTGGGCGCTTGCGACGTACTGACCGAGACCTGGAAGACGGGGTTAAACCCAGTGGCGCTGGGTGCGCTGGTGGAGTGTGCGGCGTCTACGGACGACACGGAGACGCTCGCGGCGATCTACAAGAGCGATAGCGCGGGCAATCACCGCGCGGCCGCGCTTCACGGATTGATGGCGGAGCAGGGGGAGAAGGGCCTGGACCTGGTGCTGGAAGCGTTGACTACGAACGACGCCGAATTGATCGCGGCAGGTTTGAGCTATGTCCACACGCTTCCGGGCAAGAAGGCGACGGAAGCCTTCGCTGCACTGGTGGCCGAGGCCGGGCCGGAGAACCGGCTGCAGTTGATCAACGCGCTCGCGGCGCGTGGCGACGCGGCGGCGGGCGACGCGATACGCGCGCAAGCGGGATCGGAGAACGAGACCATTGCGCTGGCGGCGCTTACCGCGATGGCGAGCGTGGGCAGTGCGGAAGACCTGCGCTTCCTCGCGGGAGTGGCCGCGGAGAGCACGGGCGTCAAGCGCAATCTCGCACGGCAGAGCATGAACCGGATTCAGGATGACGGCGCGGACCGCGCGCTGGTACGCATGGCGAGCCGGGGCGTGGCCGACATTCGCTCCGAGGCGATACGCGCCCTGGGCGCGCGGCGGAGCGTCGCGGCGAAGGACGATCTGCTGGCCCTCACCGCGGACGACGACGCCGGAATTCGTGGTGACCTGTGGGACACGCTGGCGATCCTGGGCGACGCGAATGACCTGCCGGCCTATATTGAGAGACTTGCTGCTTCCCTCGCGGACCCGAAAGTGCGGGACATTGAGCAGGCCATTGCCGACGTCGCCGACCGGGCGACGGGCGACGACGATCGCATCGGGGCGATCCTGACGGCACTGAACACGACCGAGGATGTGGCGCTGCGCGGGGCGCTCTACCGGATTCTGGGCAGCATCTCGGGCGACGCCGCCCTCACAGTCCTGCGCAGCGGTATCGTTGACGATGCGGACGATGCGCGCGCCGAAGCGATCGCGGCCCTGGCCAAGCGTCCTGGCGACGGGGCGAAGGCCGACCTCTACGCGGTCGCACAGAACCCGGCCAATGATCGTGAACGCGACGACGCGCTGGCGGGCTATATCCGCATCCTCAACGAATCGCCCGTCCGCGACGACGTTCTCCTGGACGACTATGCCAAGGCACTCGAACTCGCGACATCCACCGACCTGCAGCGGCAGATTCTCTCCGGTGTGGGTACGGTCCCATCGAAAGAGAGTATGGACTTGGTCGAGCGCCTGCGCGGCAACGGCGACCTCGGGGTCGAGCGCGGCCTTGCACGCGTACAGATTGCCAACGCCCTGCGCGGCCATGACCCAGCGTGGGCACGCGAAATTGTCGAGCCCCTGGCCCAGCACGAAAACGAAGCGCTGAAGAATCAGGCGAACGCGGTGCTGCACAACCTAAACCGGGAAAAGGGATATCTGACGGCGTGGGAGGTTTCCGGGCCATACATGGAAGCGGGGCACACGGGCGGCATGCTCTACGACGTGGTCTTCCCGGCAGAAACCGGCGCGGGCAGTTGGCGTGTGCAGCCCCTCGCCAGTGACCCGAACTACCCCGCCGGCGGTATCAATCTCGCCGAGAGCATCGGCGGATTCGAGCGCGTGGCCTATCTGCGGACGACGGTAAGCGCACCGAAGGCGATGGACACGACCCTGGAACTCGGCACGAACGACGGCGTGAAGGTCTGGGTCAATGGCGAACTCGTCCACGGTGTGAACACGGGTCGGCCCTTGCAGCCAGGACAAGACCAGATTCCGATCCAACTGAAGTCGGGTGAGAACACGATCTTGCTGGCGGTCTATCAGCATGGCGGCGATTGGGGCAGCGTGGCGAAGCTGAACCCGGCGCCATAGGCGTCGCCGTAGACATCAGGTTTCGAGTTGTGGGCCGGTCTCCTGACCGGCCCACGTTATTGAACGAAGGTCTCATAAAAAGACACCGGCTTCGTCCAAACTTGATTCGCTTGGGGACCATCGGTTGATCAGGTGGACGGGTCCGAAAACCCGTCCACAACGCGAGCGCTACCGTGTTCTCCAAGTTCATTGTGGAGATTGACATCCCCCTTGATCCCCCTTCGAAGGGGGACAGGAAGTCTTGTAACGAATCACGGCTTTGCGACACGTCGTCGAGCAATGGATTTTGCCTCACGATGCGCACCAGCGTCGTTGTCCCCCTTCGAAGGGGGTGCCCGCAGGGCGGGGGATGTCGGGGCGTTGGCGACTGCTCTGGGGGCATTGTTCGACTGCGGCTCGCCTACGCCGCGCACACCACCACAATCGCCGGCGTGTACTTTCTCAGCCGCCGCGTTGGCACATGCGCGTAGTAGCCGCCGGGGAGCAGGTAACGGTAGATGCCTTGCCAATCGGTGACGTCGAAATGCTGGCTCGCCCAACCGATCCAGAAGTCGCGCCCACGCCTGTGTACATGCGTCGGGTCACGGTCAAGGGCGTAGATGATGGGTCCGGTGGGGCCGTCGTACACGGGCACGACGAAGAGGAGCGTGCCGCCGGGGGCGAGGAGTCGCTTCAGTTCCGCGGAGACGCGGTCCAGGTCCTCGACGTGCTCCAGCGTGTCAAAGGCCGTGACGCAATCGAAGGATCCCGCGAGCGGGAGGGCATCTGCGCTGCCGACGGTGAAGCGGATTTCCGGGTATGCGGCGCGTGCGGCAGCAATGGCATGCGCGCTGGGGTCCACGCCGTGGCGTGCCCACGCCGCGGGCACCGCGCCGAGAAAGGCCCCGAAGGCGCAGCCGATGTCCAATATGTGGGGTTGGTCGATGCCAGCGAGCGCCTGCGCCGCGAGATCGCGATAAAAACCCAGCTTGCGCGCGGGGTTTTGTCGTGCGTAGTTGCGGTAGTTGCGGCGGTAGTACTCCGCACCAAAGGTCTTCGCTTCGCTCATCCGCCCAGACGCCTGCGCGCGACGAGACGCAGCGTGTTCACGACGGTGCGCCGTACGTCCATCTTGGATTGGCCGGCCTTGATGTCGTAGCGGAGGATAAAGGGCACCTCGCCGAAGATGAGCCGCATGCGCCGCAGCTTCAATAGGATATCGACCATGCACTGGAAGCCGTCTTGATTCAGGAAGTCATCACCGTATTGGCGCATCGCATCCTGAATAACCCCGGCGCGGTAGGCGCGGTAGCCGCAGGTGAAGTCCTTCACGCCGCGCGTGGGAAAGAGCAGACGGAACACGAGTGACCCGCCATAGCTAAGTGCGCGGCGGTAGATCGGTACGCCGATGGTCCGGCTACCCGGCTGGTAGCGCGAGGCGATCACGACGTCGTGTCCCTCAATGATCTCGCGGGTCATCCGCAGAATCAGCCCTGGCGTGTGCGTCTCGTCGGCATCCATGGTGATGATAATGTCGCGCGGTCCGGCCTCTCCGGCGGCATGCGCGAGCCCATCGCGAATCGTCGCGCCGAGACCCAGATTCACCGGATGCCGCAGCAGCGTCACCGGCAGCGCCCCCGCGCGGTCCTCCGCAATCACGGCGGTCGCGTCCACGCTGCCATCGTCTACCACGATCACGTGGTACGCCAGGCCCGCGTCTTCCATGGCCAGGCCAATCTCATCGAGCAGACGCCCGAGGCACGCCGCCTCGTTGAAAGCGGGCAGGACGACGTGCACCGTGCGGCGCGCGCGCGGCACCGGGGCACTTTGAGCTTGGGTGGCCATACTGCGGGCGAGTATAGTGCAGCACGGAAGCGGGCACCAAGCGGAGGGTGACAGTGACGGATTCGGCTATTCGCGCGCGGGACGATTGGGCCGCCAAGTGCTTGCATTGGGGGCCCGCGACGCTGTTGCTCTTCGGGTTGCTCGCACGTGCCCTGCACTATGTCCGCTACCGTGTGCTCTGGCTGGACGAGAGCTACACCGGCGTCACCATCGTGGGCGAAGGCTATGCGGGTTTCTTCGGACCACTCGACCACTTCCAGATTGTACCGCCCCTTTTTCTTGCCTTCGCGAAGGCGTGTACCCAGTTCTTCGGTGAACATGAGTATGCGTTGCGATTGCCCGCCTTTCTCGCCGGCGTGTTGGCGCTCTGGCTCTTCTGGCGTCTTG
>JAUIKJ010000122.1 GCA_030430835.1 Candidatus Hydrogenedentota bacterium | reverse complement strand
ACATCAGCTCGTCGAAATAGCCTTCGGTCTCGTACTCAAGCATGGGAGTCATGGTAGCACACCCTGTCTATTCTGTATATACTGTGAAAAACCCTATAAGTATCCGCCCTACATGACGGTCTCTATCCGGGCTTCATACGCGCCATTTCGTACGGAAAGGTAGGAACCATACCGACCACCTCCATCCTGCCAAGGCTTAGTTTGCGGGCGTTTTCTGCCCGTTACTGCGGACGTGGCGCATGAGACCACCCCATACACCGGGTAGGTAGCAGCAAGAATGGATCCAAACTCTGCGCTGCGTGGTGGTGGCGTATCAGCCTTGGGGCGCAGGGCTGCCCATGTCGCGCTGGGCACGGAAGTGCCGCTTGAGCAGGTCAGCAGGAATCTCTTCGAGGAAGCGGCTGGTCTTGGCGGGACGCTCCTTGCCGTGGCGCACGCGGCTGATCGTCTCGAAGAGCGTGGCGTGGCGCTTGGCGCGGGTCAGTGCGACATAGAAGAGCCGGCGTTCTTCGTCGAGGGTGTTGTCGCGGATGGCATTCTCGTGGGGTAGGAGCCCTTCCTCGCAACCAACCACAAAGACGAAGGGAAACTCGAGACCTTTGGCGCTGTGTACGGTCATCAGCGTGACGCCGGCCTGCTTGCGCTTGTCGCGGTTGTTAAAGGTGGGGTCGGCGTTGAGATGACTCTCATCGAGGAATCCGGCAAGGGTGGGCGTCTCGGTATTCTCTTCGTACGCCGCGACCGCGTTCACCACGGCCTCCACATTCTGCCAACGGGCGAGGGCCTGCTGTGGTCCACGGCTGTTGCGTTCGAGTTCGCCGTGGTAATCGATGTCCGTCACCAACCCTTCCAGCGCTTCGCGCAGCGTGCTGCCTTCCTTGAAGCGTTCGCGGTAACGCTGCAGCAGGCCCAGGAACTGGCGGATGCCTTGCACGGCCTGTTTGGGCGCGTCGCCTTCTTGAAGCACGGTGTGGAGCGCCTGTCCAAGCGAGCATTTCCGTTCGCGGCAGAGGTCGTGCACCCGGTGCAGGGTGACATCGCCGATACCGCGCCGGGGCATGTTGACGACACGCAGAAAGGCGGCCTCGTCGCGTGGATTCGAGATGACCTTGAGGTAGGAAATGATGTCACGCACTTCGGTGCGCTCGAAAAAATCCTGGCCGCCGACAACCACGTAGGGGATGCCCGCCTGACGCAGGGTAATCTCGAAGATACGAGACTGCTGGTTGGAGCGGTAGAGGAAGGCGAAGTCGCGGTAGCGTGCGCCGGTTTTTTCCTGGATATAGCGCAGCCACTTAAGCGCTTCCTTCGCCTCAGCGTCTTCGTCGGCCACCGTAATCCAGTCGATGGCGCGCCCCTTGCCCAGGGCCGACCAGAGCTTCTTCTCGCGGCGCACGCTGTTGTTTCCGATAACCGCGTTCGCGGCATTGAGAATGGTCTCGGTCGATCGGTAGTTCTGGTCGAGGGTGATGATCTTGGCTTCGGGATAGTCGCGCTCGAACTCGAGGATATTCTTGGGATCGGCGCCGCGCCAGGCGTAGATTGACTGGTCGTCATCGCCCACCACGCAGAGGTTGCGATGCTCTTCCGCGAGTTTGCGAAGCAGGCCATACTGGACGGCGTTGGTGTCCTGGTACTCGTCGACCATGATGAACTTGAAGGCGGAGCGGCACAGGTCGAGCGCGACGGCATCGCGTTCCCACAGCCGGAGCGTCTGCAGCAACAGGTCATCGAAGTCCAGGCTGTTTGCGGCGCGTAAGGCGGACTCGTATTTTTCGTAGACCGCCGGCAACTGCTCTTCGTATTTGACCTGGGTTTCGCGCGTGATAAGGCCCGGCTTGGTTTCCCCGGGCGCTTCGCAACGGTTCTTCGCGAGACTGATCGCGCTCTGGAAGGTGCCCGGACTGTAGCCGGTATCGTGGGTATTCAGTTCATCGACCACGCGCCGGAGCAGCGTGCGGGCATCGCTTTCTCCCGCGATGCTGAAGTTCTTCCGAATGCCGATACGCTCCGCATGCTGGCGCAAGACCTTGAGACAGTAGGAGTGGAAGGTCGAAATGACGATGGGCTTCGCGTCGCCCTTGCCGATGAGTTGAGACACGCGCTCGCGCATTTCTGCGGCGGCCTTGTTCGTGAAGGTGACCGCCAGCACTTCGGAGGGTTCTGCGAGTTGGTTGTGCAGAATGTGCGCGATGCGCTGCGTGATGACACGGGTCTTGCCGCTGCCTGCGCCCGCCAGCACGAGCACCGGTCCATCGGTCGTTCGCGCTGCCTCCCGCTGCTGCGGATTCAGTCCATCCAGAAATCTGCGGGATCGCGCCAAGGGGTGACAACCTGCCGGGTAGTGAATTCGTTGGTCAATAGGGCGCGGGATTGTAGCAACCAACGACGGCAGCGTCCAGCCGCCACCGTGCATGCGCCATTTTGAAACGGGTACACTAGGCGAAAGCAAGCGGAGACGGGCCACGTGCGACGTGTCGCGACATCAAATAACGACGGCCGTGACAACCCCATGGGGGTTGCGCCGCAAAGCCCAGGGTTGCCGAAGGAAGTGAGGCTACCCTGGGTAGGCCGGCGTTTCCGAATCAACCCTGTAAGGGTTGCGGCCGTTCTGTTCGCTGCCGCTCTGACGCTCTTCACAAGCGCCGCCATCGCGCAACCGCAACAATCCGACACCTGGCTCACAGCGGAACGCTATGAAACCTTTCACGTGGTATTGCCGGAGAATGCGCCGGAAGAACTTCAGTATGCGGCAGAAATCTTTATCCGTTACTGGAAGATCTGCACCAACCGTGAGATCAAGGCGACGCCCCTGAACGAGGGCGTGACCAATGTGTGGTTGGGTCCAGACGGCATTACCTCGGACCTGCTCAACCCGGAGGATCTTGAGGAACTCGGGCCGGAAGGTTACCTCATTCGCACCTATTTCCCTTCGCGCCGCTACCGCGAACGCGGCGCGCGCGAGCAACTCATCATCTCGGGCAAGACCCCGCGCGGAACGCTCAACGGCGTCTTCGCCTTCTTCCGTGACCATCTTGGTCTTCGCTGGCTGGCGCCCGGAAAGGTCCATGCGCCGCTCCTCGGCTACCGCATGCGCCACATCGACGAGACCTACCGCCCCCACTTCTCCATCCGCGAGTCGGGGTATTTCGACATCTTCGCGCAGGATACGGCGATCGCGAAGGCGGACCTGCTGGAATACCGGCGGGCCCATGGCTTTCCCGACACCGTGACACCGGTGGATCCCGCGGCCTACACGCCGGTTTCGGCCGCGTGCTGTGCCCTGTCCACCCCCTATGTCGATAGCGATCACGCGCCCACAAGGACCTTCGTGAATCGCGTGCTGGCCGCAGCCGGCCAGGGTGCGCGCGTGCTCGTAACAGACTATGTGGAAAACATGCTGGACCCAGGCTTTCCTTTCCCCGCCCTCCACGCGCTCCAACGCAATCTCCAATGGTACGACCAGTTTCGCATCTCGGGCGTTCGTATTGAAACGCATTCGAATCCCGACTGGCAGCGGGCGCTGCGCCCGCTGCAGGCCTACGTGACACACAGCCTGCTTTGGGATCCGGATCGTGCCGTGGATGTGCTCACGGACGATTTCGTGGACTTGTACTACGGTGACGCCGCGGACACGGTGCGCGAGGCGATCCGGCGGCTGGAGAAGGCAGCCGCGCAACCCGGAAATACCCTCGAGGTGTTGCGGGTGCCGGCATGGGCCACCAAGGCGGTCATCCTGGGGGATGCCGCTGAAGCCACACCCGCGCAGCCGAAAAGCGCTGCGAAGACGGTCAAGTTGTCTCCTACCGGACCGGTTTTCTCTGCGGTAGAAGGCGCCAACCGCGACGACTATCTGCAGCATCCACTCAAGACCCACTGCCCGCCGGGCGAGTGAATCCGTATCAGGAGTATCGATCCAATGCAAGCCGTAATCATGGCCGCGGGCAAATCGACCCGCACTTATCCGCTCACCCTCACGCGGCCGAAGGGGCTGCTGCCGGTGGCGAACAAACCGATCCTGGCGCATCTCTTTGATGCACTGGCGGGGATTGTGGACGAAGTGGTGCTGGTGGTGGGCTACAAGGCGGAGATGATCCGGGAACACTTCGGCGATGCCTATGGCGATTTGCGCATTCGCTACGTGGAGCAGACGGATCCGCGCGGCACGGGGGACGCCGTGCTGCGTTGTGCGGACGTGGTGACGGGCGATTTCCTCGCGATTAACGGCGACGACCTCTACGACCCGGCGGACCTCGCGCGCCTCGCGCAGGCGGATCAGGCGGCGCTGGCGAAGCACATCGATGACCCGCGGCAATTCGCGATCTATGAAGTAACCGACGATGACCGCGTCATCCGCCTCGTGGAGAAGCCGAAGGAGATCTTCTCGCACCTCTCGAACATCGGCGCCTACAAGTTCCCCTATGAAGTTTTCGATATCCTCCGCGAGACCGGCGCATCGGAACGCGGCGAGATCGAAATCACCTCTGCCATCCAGACGCTGGCAGACCGCGGCGGCTTCTACCTCGTGCGCGCGGAGGGCTACTGGTGGCCCGTGGGCTATCCGTGGACCCTGCTCGACGTGAACGCCTGGTACCTCGAACACGTGATGGAAGGTCAGATCCTCGGCGAAGTCGATCCGCTCGCGCAGCTCAACGGCAAGGTCTACGTCGGCCCCGGCGCGAAGGTGCGCGCGGGCGCGGTGATCGACGGGCCGGTCTGCATCGGCCCCGGCGCGGAGGTCGGGCCGAACTGCTGGCTGCGCCCCGGCTCGACGGTGGGCCCGGACTGCAAGGTGGGCCAGGCGAGTGAATTGAAGAACGCGATCCTCTTCGAGGGCGCGAAGGCGCCGCACCACAACTACGTGGGCGACAGCATCGTCGGCGCGCACGCCAACCTCGGCTGCGGCACAGTGACCGCGAATTTCCGGCACGACGGCAAGAACCACCGGTCCATGGTGAAGGGCGAACTCGTGGACACCGGCCGCCGCAAGCTGGGCGCGATCATCGGGGATGGCGTCCACACGGGCATCCACATCGTCATCTATCCCGGCCGCAAGCTCTGGCCCCACACGAGCACTCGTCCCGCCCAGATCGTGCAGGAGGACCTTGTCCACGAGGACGAGTGAGTAGGCGTCGAGATTCGGAGTCTGCTTTCGGCACAACCCTTTCAGGGTTGTCGACATATCCATGACCTACCCAGGGTAGCTCACCGAAGGGAAGCTACTCTGGGACTTGCCAGGAGCGCGTCTCAACCCGGAAAGGGTTGTGGCCTGGAAGCGCACAAGGAGCATCTCACTGTTTCACTTTCCGCCGGTCGCGCAAGTGTATCTAGTGTCATACGTTCAGCACCTATAGCCGGCAACAGCATCGTTCTCGATGTAGCGCTGCCTCGCCGGTCATGCTACGATAGCCCTTGCACAAAGGGGCTCAGAAAACTTACCGGAAGGAACTCCCGATGAAATCGATATACACCCTGGGCGTGACGGCCTTTGCCAGCGGCTTGATTCTCGCGGGTTGTGCGACGAGCAGCGGCTCGGGCGAGAGTCTACAGACCGTGTCCGCCCCGGCCTATTCGCTGGACGCCACCTCGGACGAGTTGGTGGTGGCCGTCTCCCCCGCTCGGCAAACCTTGCAGATCGCGGGCAGCACGGGCTTCCTGATCGGCGCGGGCATCTCGGCCATCTCGGATTCGAAGCATCGCCGCGCGATCGAGGAAGTCCTTCAGGACTACGACGCCGGCGACGTATTCAACGCACACCTCTCTGAAGCCCTTGAGGGGGCGATCCCCAACCTGAAGGAAGTCTCGCCGATGGGCAGCACGGCGGGCTACAACACGATTCAGGAAGCGGAGGAGGATCGGCTGTCCGGCCTGGAGAAATCCGGCTACGACAGCATCATGGACCTCAAGCTCACCTATGGCCTTTTCGGCTTCGAGGGTACGCTGATCACGAAGATTGGCGGCAAGCTCGAAGACGTTCCGGCCGGACGCCGGCAATGGAAGAACACATTTGTGGTCTCGTCCGCACCGATCCTGGCGGATGATCGCCTGACGGACCCGACCGGACAGCTCGGTGCAAACTACACCTCGCCGCGATTCATGGTGGCCGATGACGCGATCAAGCAGTGGACTGGCGACGGTGGTGCGATTCTGCGCACGCGCTTCGAGGAAGCGGTCGAGGGTGTGACCGCGGCGCTGCTGATGGATCTGGGCCTGGGCGAAAGCGCCGAGGGCGCCTACTACCTCGCGAAGAACGACATGAACCGCAAGGACTTCGACGCGGCCGAAGCCAACTTCCGCAAGGCCCTCGCCCTCGACCCGGCAATGACCGACGCGAAGAATGGCCTCGCGGTAAACCTGGCGCACGACAAGCGCCTCGATGAAGCGATCGCGCTCGCAGAAGAAATCGCCGCGGCGACTCCGGATTATGCGCCCGCCCGCTACAACCTCGCGTGGTGGTACGCCGTGGAGAAGAAAGACGCCGACGCCGCGCGTCCGCATTATGAAGCGGCCGTCACCGCCGGCATGGGCACCAGCAAGAAGATCGATAAAGCGTTGAAGAAGCATTAGGACCGCGCCACGTTCGCGTCGCTCGATAGTCCGTATTGGTGCGCAATTGCGCCAAGGCCGTGCGCCCGTCGCACGGTCTTGGCGCTTTTCTTTTTGACGACGATGGCCTGCCGGCATACAGAGCCGCCGACGCTGCATGCCGGCCCACCGTCATTCCCCGTGCGGACCCCGGCCGAGTTCGAGCCGGTGGAACGGGTCGTATTGCAATGGGACCCTGGCGAGGTGGACGCCTTTCACACCGACCTGATCGCAGGCATCCTTCGCGCGGGTGCGGAGCCGGTGGTGCTGGTCGACTCCGCGGATGCCCAGCAGTTCATCACCCGTATGCTGAAAGCGCGCGCCTTGCCGATCGCACAGCTTCGCTTTCTGGTGGTGAACACCGATTCAATCTGGACCCGTGACTATGCGGGCCGCAGCGTCTTTGCCGGAGCGCGTCCCCGGCGCATTCTGGTCGACTGGAACTACGATTACCCCGGCGCACTCTACGATGATTTCGCGCCCCAGTTCTTCGGCCCGGCACTGGATACCCCGGTGCATACCGATACCACCGCCGCGCCCGTGTTTTTTTCCTGGGGTGACCTGTTGGTGGATGGCTTCGGCAACGGATTTTCGTCAAAGAAAGTGCTGGAACACAACCCCGGCGATGGCGCGCGGCTCCGTGCCGCACTTTCCGAGTACCTCGGTCTCGCGCGGCACACCCTGCTCGAGCGCCTGGAGTTCGGCCCCAACAACCACATCGACATGTACATGAAACTCCTCGACGAAGAAACGATCCTGATTGCGCAGTATAACGATACCGGCAATGGCACCCATGTGCTCGATGCGAACGCGGCCTACCTCGCCACCCTCCCTTCCTGCTACGACCGCCCGTATCGCGTGGTGCGGGTGCCCATGCCCGGCGATAGCTCGGCGGACGATTTCCGAACCTATACCAACTCGCTCATCGTCAACAACCTGGTCTTGCTCCCTGTGTACCAGGTGGCACGGGACAAGGATGCGATTGAGATCTACCGGGAGCACATGCCGGGCTACGAAATTCTCCCGATCGACGCGCGGGGACTCACGCAGCAACGCGGCGCGATTCGCTGCGTCACCTCGGAGATGGCGGCGGAGAACCGCATTCGCATTGGTCATCCGCGTTTTCTCGATCCTGTCACGGCCGGCGCGCCGGTGCGCTTCACGGCGACAGCCTGGCCCCCGTCTCAGGACTACAAGGTCGATCTCTACCTGCGCCACAGTCCGTGGTCCGAGTTTTTTCGTATCCCGATGACGCAGGACGCGGGCGTATACAACGCGGTCCACCACTTCACCGAAGCGGGACACGTCGAGTACTACATCCAGGCGTCGGACGGCGTCCGGGTCGGCTTCAAACCGCAGAATGCTTCCTACGGCGGCTACCTCAGGCTCGAGGTTGGATCGGCCGGACCGGCCTAGAAAGCGCGCGCGCGGCGGCGTGTCTTGTAC
>JAUIKJ010000121.1 GCA_030430835.1 Candidatus Hydrogenedentota bacterium | reverse complement strand
AGCTGGCCGGAGCACTGCGTGCAGTATTCGCCGGGCGCGGAGTTTCACGGCAGCCTGCATGTGCCGATGGATGCGCGGATCATCTCCAAGGGCACCGACCCGGATGTCGAGGAATACAGCGGCTTCGCGAATCCAGAGCTGGATACGGAGCTGAAGCGGCGGGGGATCACTCGGGTTTTCGTCTGTGGGCTGGCCACGGACTATTGCGTGAAGGCGACGGCGCTCGGCGCGCTGGCCGCGGGCTATGCCACAGTGGTGTTGCACGACGCGTGCCGGGGCGTGGCGGAAGAATCGAGCGCGGCGGCGCTGCGTGAAGTGGAAGCGGCGGGCGCGCAGGTCTGCAGCGCGGAGGAAATTTTGTGAGCGGTCCCACGGACGGCTGGGTACAGCGGCGCGGGCTCGCGCTGCTGACGGATCTCTATCAACTCACCATGATGGCGGGGCACTGGAAGGACCAGCGCACGGATCAGCCGGTGGCCTTTGAGTATTACTTCCGCAACCTGCCGCCGCAGGCGGGCTTTGCGATCACCGCGGGCCTCGCGCCCTTTCTGGACTACCTCGAGAACCTGCGTTTCGAGGAGGACGACGTCGCCTATCTGGATACGCTTGGCATCTTCGATGCCGGTTTCCTCGATTTCCTGCGGGCCTTCCGGCCGGGGTGTACCGTGCGCGCGATGCCCGAGGGGACGCTGGTCTATCCCTACGAACCGATCGTGGAGGTGGAGGGTTCGCTCTTCGAGGCGCAATTGCTGGAGACGGCGCTGCTGAATCTCCTGAACTACCAGACCCTGATCGCGACGAAGGCCGCGCGGATCTGTCTCGCGGCCGATGGCGAGCCGGTGATGGAGTTTGGCCTGCGCCGCGCGCATGGCCCCGATGGCGGGATCAGCGGATCGCGCGCGGCGTATATCGGCGGGTGTAGCTCGTCGTCGAATGTGCTGGCGGGGAAGGTCTACGGCATCCCCATCTCCGGCACCCATGCGCACAGTTGGGTGATGGGTTTCGACAGCGAGATCGAAGCCTTTCGCGCCTTCGCGCGGCACTATCCCGACCGCTGCACCCTGCTGGTGGATACCTACGACACGCTGGAGAGCGGCGTGCCGAACGCGATCCAGGTCTTCCGTGAACTGCACGACGCGGGCCAGAAGATACGCCCGGCGATTCGCCTCGACTCGGGCGACCTCGCGAAGCTGAGCAAGGCCGCGTGGCAGATGATGCGCGACGCGGGTTTCGAGGATCCGCTGATTGTGGCGTCGAACGATCTGGAGGAAGACCTCATCGCCGACCTCAAGCGGCAGGGGGCGAAGATCAACGCGTGGGGCGTGGGGACGCACCTCATCACCTCGCACGATTGCCCGGCCTTCAATGGCGTCTACAAACTGGCGTCCGTCTATGCTGACGGCAAGTGGCAGCCGCGGATAAAGATCTCGTCCAATCCCGAGAAGGCGACCGATCCCGGGCGCAAGCAGGTCTACCGGTATTACAATACCGACGACGAGCCGATCGGCGACGTGATGCGTCTGGCCGGGGAAGACCCACACGACACCGGGCGGCTCGAGGCGCGGCCGCGCACGTTTACGAATCGGCGCGTTGTACTCGGCGAAGCCGCGCGTGCCGAGCCCCTGCTGCAGACGGTGCTGGCGGCGGGCAAGCGCGTGGCGGCGTCGCCGTCGATCCATGCCGTGCGGCAGCGGGCACAGGACCAGATACACGCCTTGCCCGAGGAATACACGCGCCTGCGCAATCCGGAGATATACCGGGTGCTGTTGTCGGATGCCGCGGCGGAACTGAAAGAACAATTGTTGAATGCGCCCCTCGGCGCGCAAGGCTGCACACATGGAAGACATGAACGAAAACCAAATCTTGTTTCAGGAGGTCCAGCGCTTCCGCCAGGCCTGGCTGTGGATTGTGCTCATCGGATCCACCTCCCTGTGCTCCGGCACCCTGCTGTGGTTCATCAAGCGCCAGTTCTTCGACGGCGTGCCCGTTGGTGATCCGCCGATGTCGGATGCGGCGCTCCTGCTTGTTGCGGGCGCCTGCATCCTGGCGAACGCCGGTTTCCTCTTTTTTTTCTACGCAGTCAAGATGCAGACCGAAGTCTCGACCGCGGGATTATTCGTCCGTTTTTTTCCGTTACATTGGAAGGTGCGGATGCTGGATCTCGAGTCGGCCGTGGCCATTGAAGCGGTGCAGTGCAGCCCGCTACTCGAATACGGCGGCTGGGGCCTTCGGCTTGGCCGCCGATCCACGGCCTATAACGTCTCCGGCAACGAGGGCGTCCGCATTCACTACGACAACGGCTGCCACGTCTTCATCGGATCGCAGCACGCCGACGCGCTAGAGGCCGCCCTGCACGCGATCACCGGCGGTGCACTCGTGGTGCCCGAGGACGACGAAGAAGAGTAAGGCCACAACGGTAGGAGTAACGGCATGGACATCAAGAACGCAAAGGTACTCATCACCGGCGGCAGCGCCGGTATCGGCCTCGACACGGCGAAGCTGCTCACCGAGCGCGGTGCGCAGGTCGTGATCTGCGGACGCGATCAGAAGAAGCTGGACGCCGCCGCGGCGGAAGCAGGCTGCACCGCGATTCAGGCGGACGTCAGTGTGGAGGCGGATGCGGTTCGGGTCGTCAAGGAAAGCATCAGCGCGCTGGGCGGCTACAACGTCTTGATCAACAACGCCGGCTTCGGCACCTTCGGGCCGCTGGTCGGCACCACACTCGAAGACATGGAACGCGTCTACAAGACCAACGTTTTCGGCGCGATGCTCGTCGCACGCGAGTCCGCGAAGTACTTCATCGAACAGAACACCGGCAATATCCTGAACGTCGGGTCGACCGCCGGGGACAAGGGCTTCGGCGGCGGCTCTGTCTACGCCTCCACCAAGGCCGCGCTGAAATCCATGACCGAATCCTGGCGCGACGAGTTGCGCACGAGCAACATCCGCGTGGTGCTCATCAAGCCAAGTGAAGTTGTCACCGAATTCGCGAAGGCCGCCGGCTATCCGCAGGAAGACAGCCCGAAGAAACTCCACGGCATCGACCTCGCCTACGCCATGCTCCACGCCCTCGAACAACCCGACACCGGCTTCATCCCCGAGGTGCCGGTATGGGCGACGAACCCGAAGGGTTCGTGAGAACAATCACCCCTTCAACGCCTTGCGGTAACTTTCGCAGGCCATCTCCGCGGTGCGTTTCCAGGTGAATTCTGCGGCGCGTTGGCGACCGCCTTCTCGGAGGGTGTCGACCATCTTCCCGCCGACGGCGAGGAATTTAAGCGCGTGCGCGATCTCGCCGATGTTCTCGGGGTCGACCATGAAGGCGGCCCCGCCCACGACCTCCGGCAAGCTGGAGGTCTTCGAGGTGAGCACCGGCGTGCCGCAGGCCATCGCCTCGAGCGGCGGGAGGCCAAAGCCTTCGAAGAGACTGGGCCACACGAAGGCGTCGGCCGCCGAGAGCACGGCGGGCAGGTCCTCCGGTGCGATGAAACCGGGGAAGTGGATGCGCCCGCGGCTCGCGGTGTTCGCGACCACGTCGTGGACGGGCCCGGTCTTCCAGCCCTCGCGCCCGGCGATGACGAGATCGTGTTGCACTTCCCAGGCGATGCGCTCGAAGGCGGCGACCAGACGCGGCAAATTCTTGCGCGGTTCGATGGTGCCGACGAAGAGAAAGAAGCGGCCGGGGAGATCGTATTTCTTGAGGACGCGGTCGATCTCGTCCTGCGCTGCGGGCTGAAAGGTGGCGCTGACCCCGAGGGGCACGACGTCGATGCGGTCTTCCGGGATACCGGCGAGCGCCAGCAGATCCTGTTTGGTTGCGGTGGAGTCGGCGATGACGCGCGCGGCGATGCGCGCACTGCGCCGCACGACCTGGCGGTAGTAGTGCACGCGGCTCCAGTGGAACCATTCGGGGTGGTGGAGGAAACTGAGGTCGTGCACGGTGAGTACGAAGGGGTGCGTCCGCAGCATGGGGCCGATGTTCGCGGTGTAGTGCACAAGGTCCGGTCTCGGCGACACCATCCGCGTAAGTCCGCCCTGTTGCGCGATGATGCGGCCTGCGGCGCCACCGCCGAATTCAGTGACCTTCAATTGGCCCTCGGGCATGCCGTAGAGGGATTTGGGGGAGGAGACCGTACTGAAGCGGATGTCCGTGTCCAGGGCGTTGAGCGCGTGCAAGAGTTCCACCGTATAGCGGCCGGTGCCGCTCCGGTTGTTTGCCTGCAGGCCATCGATCAGGACATGCATCAGGCGAGACTCCGGTACACGCTGTTGGTGGCCGCCGCCGCGGAATCCCAGGTGAAACGCGCCGCTTGCGTGGGGCCTTGTTCGCGCATCCGCGCCTGGAGCGCAGTGTCTTCCAGAACGCGGGACAGGGTGGATGTGATGCTCGCTGGGTCCTGCGGGTTCACGTAGACCGCGGCCTCGCCGCCGACTTCCGGGAGCGAAGTGGCGTTCGAAGTCACCACGGGGCAAGCACAGGCCAACGCTTCGAGGACCGGGAGACCGAAGCCTTCGTAGTGACTCGGAAAGAGAAAGACTTCCGCCGCGCTGTAGAGATGCGGCAGGTCATCGCGATCCTCGAGATAGCCCAGCACCCGCACGCGGCCGGACGCTTTCCCGCGCTGCAACGCTTCGTCGAAATCCTGCGTGCCCCAGCCGGGTTGGCCGACGAGCACGAGTTCGTGGGGTATCTTGTCCTGAAGATGTGCGAATGCGGCGAGCAGGCCAGCAATATTTTTCCGGGCTTCGAGGGTGCCGACGAAGAGGATGAAGGGTGCCTTGATGTCGTAACGGGTCGCGACACGGCGCCGCGATGCTTCGCGGTCGCGTGGTACAAAGGCCGGTTCCACCGCGCCATAGGCGACGGTCACCTTCGCGGGTTGGATGTCCAGCAATTCCACGATGTCCTTCTTGCTCGCTTCCGAACAGGTGAGGATGGCGTCCGCGTCGTGGGCGAAGCGGCGGATGCCGCGGGAGAAGGGGCCGACGATCTTCGGGCTGCTCCATTCTGGGTGACGGAGAAAGCTGAGGTCGTAGATGGTCACCACGCGCTTCGCGGACGCCACCGGCGGCAGGTAGTAATTCGTGGCGTGAATGAGGTCCACGCCGCCGAGCAGGCGGTCGGCCTGCGGACGGCCCGTGGCGGACCATAGCGCGTAGAGCGCGCGGGTCGGCAGGGGCAGGTGGCGGTGGGCCGCCAGTTGCGCAACGATTGCCGGGTCCGGGCGGTGTCGCCCCGAAGACAGACCGAGAAAATCATGTTCCCCCGTCGCCAGCAGTTGTCCCAACACGGCACGGGTGTAGCGTCCCACCCCGGTGGGCCGTGCGGCAATTGGACTTACATCGATTCCGATACGCACAGGCAGCGTCTCTCCAAGCCCGCATCATACCGGAATCGCGCCCGTCGCGGAATCCCGGTCCTTCCACGGCGCCGCATTTGGACGGTAACCAGTGCGGTAGGAGGCAGTTACAACGGCGCCCAACTTGACAGGCCCGCGCCTGCGTGGTAGACTCAGAACGCTGTTAGCACTCCTTGCACATGAGTGCTAAGCGTGGAGCGAGCGATGGCGGATACGCCCGAACTCAAAGAGCGCGAGCGCCAGATTCTTCAGGCCGTGGTGCACAGTTATATCACCACGGCGGAACCTGTGGGCTCGCGGACGGTGGTCAAGCGCTTTGATCTCGATCTGAGCCCGGCCACTGTGCGCAACGTGATGGCCGACCTCGAAGAGCTCGGTTATCTCGGACAGCTCCACACCAGTTCGGGGCGCGTACCCACAGAGATGGGCTACCGCTACTACGTGAATTACCTGATGCGGGTGCAGCGGCTCACCGTCGATGAGCGCAATCGAATCGATCGGGAATTCAAGGAAAAGTTGAATGATGCCGACGAGATCCTCCGGCAGACCAGTCACCTGCTCGCCCTGGTAACCCACCAGGCCGGGTTGGTCGAAGCGCCTGCTGAGGGGGACGCCGCTGTGCAACGCATCGAATTGATGCCGCTACGGACGGACCGGTTGGCGGTGCTGATGGTCGACAACTTTGGTCGCCTTCGCACCTTCACCTTCGACATAGAGACTTCTGTGTCGGCAGTGGAACTGGAGCCGCTCAACCGCTTTCTCAACGAGCACCTCTACGGCGTTTCGACCGACAATCTCGCCGCGGAGCTCGAGCAGAAGCTACGCAATTTCTTCGACGAGCAGCGGCGGCTGGCCGAGATGGCCCTGTCCATCCTCGGCCGTATCCCGCGGAACACGCCCGCACAGCTCTATCTCGATGGTGCGTCCCAGCTCTTCGACCAGCCCGAGTTCAAGGACATCTCGCGGGCGCGCGAAGTACTGGAACTCTTCGACGAGCGCGAACGCCTGATGACGCTGCTTCGCGAAGCCGGTGCGCAGAGTGAAGGCGCTGGCAATACCGTCTATATCGGTGAAGAAGGATCCGGCTTCGACGGCCTGAGCGTCGTGGCCTCGCCCTATGAGATCGACGGAAAGCCGGTCGGAATGATCGGCATCCTCGGCCCACGGCGCATGCCCTATTCGCGCTTGACCGCCGTGGTGGAGCATACGGCGGAACTGGTGGGCCGACTGCTGACGCGCATCGCGCACTAGCCCGGCGAAAACCAACGGAAGTGAGTGATTGGACCCGATGACACAAGAAGATACACGTACAGCCTTCGAGAAAAAGCTCGAGGAGCAGATTGCTGCCGAGCAGACCAAAGCCGGCATCGACCCGGAAACGGCGGAATCGGCGGAATCGGCGACGGCGCCCGAGGAGGAAGCCGAGACCACGACGGAACCGGAAGGCGGCGAGGATAGCGCCCTGGCCGAGGCGCAGGCCGCGCTGGAGGCCGCAAAGGATCAGCACCTGCGACTGCATGCGGAGTTCGACAACTTTCGCCGCCGCACCGCGCGCGACATGGATCAGTTGCGGAAGACAGCGGCCGCCGGATTGATTCGCGAATTGTTGCCCGTGCTGGACAACCTGGAGCGCGCGCTGCAACACGCCGCGGACAACTCGGGCAGCCTGTCGCAAGGCGTCGAGATGGTTGTGCAACAGATGAGCAGCGTGTTGAGCGCCGCCGGTCTCGAACCGATTCCGGCCCTCGGCGAAACCTTTGACCCGCAGGTACACGAGGCGCTCGCGCAGCAGCCTTCGGACGAGCATCCTGCGGATGCCGTCGTCCAGGAGTATGAGCGTGGCTACCGCCTCGGTGGCGAGGTGCTGCGCCCGGCCAAGGTGGTGGTGAGCAGTGGCCCCGCTCCAGAAGCCGCCGCTTCCGAGCCCCAGGCGGAAGAAGAAGAATAGTCCCGGCAGCCTGGCTGCACGGTTAGTTTTTGAAATCTGGTACTTGAACAATCGCCCTCGAGGCGTTGGAGGATTGACCTCATGAGCAAGGTAATTGGTATTGACCTCGGAACGACGAACTCTTGCGTCGCCGTGATGGAAGGCGGCGAGCCCGTCGTCATCGCGAATACCGAAGGCCAGCGGACCACCCCGTCGCCTTCACGAAAGACGGTGAGCGCCTCGTCGGTACCGTCGCGAAGCGGCAGGCCGTCACCAACCCGAACAACACGATCTACTCGATCAAGCGCTTCATGGGCCGCCAGCACAGCGAGGTGAGCGACGAAGAGCGCATGGTCCCCTACACCGTCAGTGTCTCCCCCTCGGGTGACAGTCAGGTGGAAGTGCAGGGCAAGACCTACCGGCCGCCCGAGATCTCCGCGATGGTCCTCCAGAAAATGAAGGAAACGGCGGAGTCCTACCTTGGCCAGACGGTGACGCAGGCCGTGGTGACGGTCCCCGCATACTTCAACGACGCGCAGCGTCAGGCGACGAAAGACGCAGGCCGCATTGCGGGACTCGAAGTACTCCGCATCATCAACGAACCGACCGCGGCCGCACTGGCCTACGGCCTGGAGAAGAAGAAGAACGAAAAGATTGCAGTCTATGACCTGGGCGGCGGTACCTTCGACGTGTCGATTCTCGCCATCGGTGACGACAGCTTCGAAGTGCTCAGCACCAATGGCGACACGCACCTCGGCGGCGACGACTTCGACCAGGTCGTGA
>JAUIKJ010000120.1 GCA_030430835.1 Candidatus Hydrogenedentota bacterium | reverse complement strand
CGTCGACGGCCCGCCAGCCGCGCTCGGCGGCCGCCGCCAGCCACCGCGTCTCGAGGGGGTGGTAGATCAGGTCGGCGACCACCTGGCCGTCACGGAACAGATCGGGATCGAGATTGCGCTTCCAGTAGTCCCACAGCGCGGGGGCGTAGGCTTCAACCGGCGGGCAGGTGATCCCGGATCCCCGCAGGGCCTTCTGCGTATCGTGCGAATCGAAGCGGGTCGGATAGTCGATGTAGGACAGCAGCAGCGGCGGGATTCCCAGATCGTGCATGACCCCGTCGATGATCCGGCGGATCGGCGGCAACTCGATGATGCTGTCACGCACACCCTTGGGGATGAACTGTAGCATCCGCGCGTCGATCCGCATGGTGAATTCGGGCGCTCCGGCCGCGCGGGCGAAGGTGTTGGTCAATTCTCCCGCGCGCTTGGGACTGGGGTCGGTCAGGTGAAAGCACTGGCCGTCGAGCCCGCGCTTGTGCGCGAGATGATCCATGGCCTTCACCACATAGTCCACCGGCACAATGTTGATGCGCGCACCCTCTGGGCCGATCAGAGGGAACCACGGCGGCAGGGTCTTGCGCAGCTTCTTGAGAAAGGGAAACAGGTAGTAGGGCCCGTCGATCTTCGTGATCTCGCCCGTCTTGGAATGACCGACCACGATGCCCGGCCGGTAGATCCGCCACGGAATGCTGCATTCCCGCCGGACTACGGCCTCGCTCCGGTGCTTCGATGCGAAGTAGGGCTGATCCACCTCTACCGCCTCGTCGAACATGTCTTCACGGAAGTAGCCGCGGTATCGTCCGGCCGCTGCAATCGACGACATGTGCTGGAAGCTATCCGCGCCGAGGCCCTCGGCCAGCTTGACCACGTGCCGCGTCCCCTCCACGTTCACCCGCATCTGGTGGTCGTCGTCTTCGTGCTGCAAGTCATAAATGGCTGCAAGGTGGAAGACCTGTTTGACCTTCCCCTTCAGCTGCTTCTGCGTATCGGCCGACACCCCGCAGTTGCGCTTGGATATATCGCCATGCACCACCTGAAGGCGCGACGCCTTCGCGCCGAGGCGCTTGCGCAGACCCTCGAGTTTTTTCTCGGAACGTTTGCGCACCAGCACATAGATCGTGCCCTTGCGCTTCGCCAGTTGCAGCACGAGCTGCTGGCCAATGAACCCGGTCGCACCGGTCACAAGATAACTCATCCTGAAACTCCTCCCTCATGGTTCCGTAGTCCATAGGAGCATACAGGATCGGCGCGGTGCAATCTTGCAGTCACACGCGCCCGGCACACGCGGCGCGTGGCGGCCTCAGGAGGCGATGTCGTATTCGGCGAGCTTCCGGTACAGGGTGCTGCGACCGATGCCCAGCAATTCCGCGGCGGCCTTGATGTTCCCGTTCGAGGCGGTTACGGCGGCCTGGATATGCCGCTTCTCCATTTCGTCGAGTGGCAGGAAAGGCGCATCCTTCGGTGGGGCGTTGTTCGCGGAGGGGGTCAGGTGCTCCACCTCAATCTGTTCGCCTTGCGCCACCACGGCCGCACGCTCGATCACGTTGCGCAGCTCGCGCACGTTCCCCTGCCAGCGACGCTCCTGCAGCGCCTTGAGCGCTTCGGGACTGAAGGACTGCACCTCGGTCGGCATCCGCCGGCGTGCCTGGTCGAGCAGATGGTTCGCGATGGCCGCAATGTCGGATCGTCGCGCGTGCAGTGGGGGCACCTGGATCTCGAACTGATTGAGGCGGTGATACAGATCCCGCCGGAAGGCGCCGCGCTCCGACGCCTCCGCCAAATCCCGGTTCGTCGCGGAGATGATCCGCACGTCCGCGCGCAGGTCTGTCGTGCCGCCAAGCCGGCGAAAGGTGCCGGCCTCGATCGCGCGCAGCAGCCGCGCCTGGTTGTGCACGCTCAGGTCCCCCACTTCATCGAGGAACAGGGTGCCCTTGTCGCTTTCCTCGAAGAGGCCTATTTTCCGCCCGTCCGCACCGGTGAAGGCACCCTTCTCGTAGCCGAAGACCTCGCTCTCGAAGAGCTCGTCGGGAATCGCCGCGCAGTTGACCACGGTCAATGGTTTGTCGGCGCGATCGGACAGGGTGTGCACCAGCCGCGCGACCAGTTCCTTGCCGGTGCCCGTCTCTCCGAGAATCAACACACTGAGATCGGATCGCGCACATTGCCGCGCGGTTTCGCGCAGGCGCACCATCGCCTTGCTGTCACCCACGATGGCGCCCGGACCCGGCGTGCCCGCCACCAGCCGGCGGTTCTCGCGCTCGAGCTGCTCGATCTGTTCCGCGGCCTTCAGGTTGGGCGCGGCCGAATGGGCCACGGCAATCAAGAACTCGAGGTCGGTCTCGTCGTACATGCACTTGGGCGTCTCGCCCTGAAGCACCAGCACGCCGAGCCGGTCCTCGCCGTAGACCATGGGCGCGACAATTGTCGTGCGAATCTCCTGCGCGTTTTCCGATCCGCCACGCTCCGGCAGCAGCACGCCCTTGGCCTCCGCGATCGCCCCCCGCACCAGCGGCAACAGCGGCGAACCTTCCGCCACACGCGGCGCCGCGCTGCGCGGCCAGGTCTCCAAACCGCGGGTCATCGGGTCACACAGAATGACCGCCGCCCAGGCGGGTTCAAAGTGCGCCTCAAGCCGATCCAGCAGCGCATCGATCAGATCGCTGCGGCTGCGCGCCTGGCTCAGCTCACGCCCCACGTGAAACAGGGTCACCAAGTCGCTCGCGCTCCTGGGCTTTCCGTGCGTGAACAGGCTGTCGCAATCCTTGTTCAAGTACAGCGGCTCCCCCACGTTCAGGGCACGGGTGGGCATGGAGACATCGTCGGCCTCCGGCACCGTGTGCATCTCCTGGTGAATCTCCGTCACCAGGAAAATCGAGCCGCCCACCGCAATCTCGTCGCCGGCCTTGAGGGTCTCCTGCTCGATCGCCACACCATTCACGAAGGTTGCGTTGCTGCTGCCGAGGTCACGCACGCGCGCCGACGTGTCGTCGTGCACGACTTCGAAGTGGCGGCGCGATATCAGCGGGTCAGACAGGACCACGTCGCAATTGACGTCGCGGCCTACGATCAACGGCACCGCACCCAGGGCCCAGGCCGAGCCCTTAAAGAATCCGTTCTTTGCCGTGAGATAAAACACTGTGTGCTGCGTCCGCCCGCTGCCCTTAGTTTTCCGCCGCGTCCCGGCGCGCCTTGAGCTCGCGCCAGGTCGTAAGGATAACGCCTTCTTCCTCGATCACTTCGCGCAACCGGGGATCGATAAGCGCCAGCATATCACCCTTCCGGCTGTCACCGGAATCGCTGATGCGCGGGAACACATCCGTCGGGTCGGAGGCGTGGTTGATGATCTGCAGCAATCCGGGCTTCATCGTCCGGATCACCTCGATAAACTTGTCTGTCTTCTCCTCCAGCTTCCAGCCATAGCTCTCGTTGTGGAGATCATCAAGCACGGGCAAGCCGCCTTCCCAGAGGCGCTTGGCCACCGTGCGTACCATCTCGGCCGGTACGTTCTTGGTGTATTGGCTGAGGAACTGAAGGTGACCGCCCATGAACATAATCGGAATCTGTTCCTCAAGGCCCACCTTGATGTAACGATCGATGAACTTCGGTTCGAAGACGGTCCCCATGTGCGAATCCAGGTGTGTGATCTCGAAGCCCATCGTACGCGCGCGATCGATCTGCGCCCGAATCTCAATCTCCACTTCGTCCGCGGAGGCGTTGAGGACCGCCCCCTTCACGTCGCGCCACATGCACCCCTCATTGTCCACCAGGCCCGGCACCTGATACTTGCCGGCCACCGGCCCCCAGCGGTACTCGCTCCATTCGGAGGTCAGCGTGAGGTGCAGTCCCGCATCCACCTCCGGATTCTTCTGCAGATAATGGTAGTACGCGCTCACCCAACTGCACGGCATCATGATGCTGCATGAGGTCGCCACCCCCTCTTCCATGGCCTTAATCGTGCCGAGGTTGGCCGAGTGCGACATGCCCACGTCGTCCACATGAAAGATGACCACCTTGTCCTCGGGGCCCCACCCCAACTTCTGCGCGTAGCTCACAATCTCCTCCGCGCCGGCCCCCGAAACCAGAACTCCCAATCCGATAAAAACCGAAAAAAATCGAAGCATGCCGTCGTCCTCCGCTTGGCCTGTTGATGCGCTAGTATGACAAAGGCGGGCCAATGAATAAACCAGTATTCCCCGGTGGTATCCCCGGACAGATTGCGGGGCAGCTTTGAATAGTGCGATCAAGCGGAATCTGCTATACTCGACGCGGGTGGCAATAACTGGACAATGGATGCCCGTTGTGCGAAAATTGGCACGGAGGTCGAAGCCACTATCATGTCTATGGATAACTTGAGCGCGCGACGCCGCGGGGAAGCCGTGGATGCCGATGCGGTTTGCGCCGCGTGCGGTACGGTAAACCCCGAAGGCACCTTTATCTGCCGTGTTTGTGGCAACAACCTTCGTGACCAACGCCAGCGGCGCCTCGCTGCCGAGGTGCAGGTCGCCGGTCAGGAAGTCGAGACCGGCGATCGCTCACATCTGGTTCGCGCGGGGCTGGGTATCTTCGGCCTGCTCGTTGTACTCTGGGTTGCGCTCAATGTCGGTCGTATCGAGTCGATGCTGCTGGATTCCCAGCTCGGCACCGGCGGCGCAGCCGTGCACTGGAACGGCGCGGATGCCCTCATCTACAACCGTATCGTCGAATCCATGGCTGCGAATCCGCCGACCGACGAACAGATTGCCAGCGCCATCGCCCAGCCGATCGCCGGCGGCACGCCGGACGGCCGCTACGTACTGGTCTATACCCAGGGGCTGGCCGCAAACAACACGGCGGGCCTCGCTGCGGTAGAGACGCAGGGCAACTCGGTCTACTTCGCCGCACAGTTGAAGAACGGCGTGGAGGTACGCGGCCACGCCGAGCCCTCCGGCGCCGCATTCATGGTCGTCAGTGAAACCGGTGCCGCCTTTGACGGCGATCGGTTTGTCGGTATCACCGGTGTCGCCGCGCCCCAACTCGATGGCAGTTACGAGGTGGCCGGCTTCGCGGACGGAAGCGAACGGCAGTACACGCTCATGGCCTATCGGCTTCCCTAGGTAGCGCCTGTCGCAAGACGCGCTGGAACAACCGAGGCATCCCCCAAGGTGTGGATTGCACCTCGCAACGGAATTGAATAATGGCACCTACTGGTTTCATGGGCCGCCTCCGCGAACGTCTCAGCAAGACGCGCGGCGCCCTGGTCGACAATGTAAAACGCGTCTTCAGCAGCGGCAAGATCGACGAGGAGATCCTGGAACAGCTCGAAGAGGTGCTGATCGAAGCCGACCTCGGCGTCGATACTGCGCTCGCGCTCGTTGCCGAGATGCGGCAGGCCGCGCGCGAGAAGCGCCTCGAAGACGGTGAAGCACTCTACGCCGAGCTCAAGCAACGCCTCATCGCCCTGCTTGATACGGGCAACACGGCCCTCAACTGGGACAACCCAGACGGCCCGCACGTCACGCTTATCGCGGGCGTCAACGGTTCAGGCAAAACCACCACCACCGGCAAACTCGCGGCCAAGCTCAAGGCCGATGGACGCACGGTCTTGCTGGGCGCCGCCGACACCTTCCGCGCGGCCGCCGCGGACCAGCTCACGATCTGGAGTGATCGCACCGGCGTGCCGATCATCAAGCACACCGAAGGCGCCGATCCCGCATCGGTGGCCTTCGACGCCACGGATGCCGCCGCCGCACGCGGAATCAATAATCTGCTCATCGATACGGCCGGCCGCCTCCACACCAAGGTGAACCTGATGGAGGAGCTCAAGAAGATTCAGCGCGTGGTCGGCAAGCGCCTTCCCGGCGCGCCGCATCAGGTCTTGCTGGTGCTCGATGCCACCACCGGGCAAAACGGCCTTACCCAGGCCCGCCAGTTCACCGGCACAATCAATGTTGACGGCATCGTGCTCACCAAACTCGACGGCACCGCCAAGGGCGGCATGGCCATCGCCATCCAGCGGGAGCTGGGTATTCCCATCAAGCTGATCGGGGTGGGCGAAGGGGTCGACGACCTGCAGCCCTTTAACCCGGCCGAGTTCGTCGAGGCCTTGTTCAACTAAGGAATCTCACGATGAACTTCCAGGAATCGCAAACGCGGTGCCGCACAACGTGAACGAAAACATAGTCGCTGCAGGTGCCATTCCGGCGGTGGCGGTGGAAAGATGCATGCAGCCCCACGTGCCGCATGTCTTCGGCGTGCGACGGTAGCTGTATCCGGGTCAACGCCCGAG
Source organism: Candidatus Hydrogenedentota bacterium (assembly GCA_030430835.1). Taxonomy (GTDB): domain Bacteria; phylum Hydrogenedentota; class Hydrogenedentia; order Hydrogenedentales; family JAEUWI01; genus JAUIKJ01. The sequence goes on along the minus strand of JAUIKJ010000120.1, from coordinate 1,824 downwards.
CAAGGATTCGATTTCTATGTCTGCCACTCAGGCCGCGAAATTGCGCAAGTCTCCCATCGGCGAAGCGCTGGTCAAGGAAGGTGTCATCACCGAGGACCAGCTCAAGCGCGCGCTCCGCATTCAGGCCTTGCTCGAGGAGCCAAAGCAGCTGGGCGATGTACTCACGGAGTTGGGCTACGCCAAGCGCCAGCAGGTGAACGATGCCATCGCCAAGCACGGCTCCACCATGCGCCTCGGCGAAATCCTGCTGGAGCAGAACATCATCTCGCAGGAGGCCTTGGACCAGGCCCTCGCCACACAGAAGGAGATGGGCCTGCGGCTCGGCGACGCCCTCATCCGTATCGGGGCACTAAATGAGCGCACCCTCCTTCAGAACATTGCGCACCAGGCCGGGGTCCCCTTTATCGAACCCTCCTTCACAATGATCGAACCGGGGATTCTCAAGGGAGTCTCGCCGGAATACCTCGCACAACACAATTTCGTACCCTTCAGCAAGAACGACACGGGACGTGTCACCATCATCGTCGTCGACCTGCAGGACGACAACGCGCGGCACTCCGCCGAGGAACTCTTCCAGGGCAACGTGACCTATGCGCTCGGGCCGGAAGAAGCCATCAAGGCGACCATCGCCGACTTCGAGCGCTACCGCGTCCAGAAGAAAGACAAGAAGGACGTCGATCAGGCCCGGTCGGAAGAGGACACGGTCGTTCAGCTGGTCAACCACATTCTCGGCCAGGCGGTGGAGGAAGGCGCCAGCGACATCCATATCGAGCCGATGTCGAACATGATCCGCGTGCGCTACCGAATCGACGGTGTGCTCGTCTACAAGACCGACCTCCCACCGGATGTGCTCCCCAAGATCATCTCGCGCATCAAGATCCTTGCCGACTGCCATATCACCGAGCATCAGCGACACCAGGGTGGCCGCATTCTCTTCAAGACCAATGGCAAGGAAATCGACATGCGCCTGTCGATATACGTCAGCATACATGGCGAGTCGGCCGTGCTGCGTGTATTGAACAAGGACATGGCCCTGGTCAGTCTGGAGGAACTCGGCATGGCCCCCACCATGCTGGAACGATTCCGGAACGATGTGCTCGATCTCCCGACGGGCGTGGTGCTGATTACCGGGCCCACCGGCTCCGGAAAGACGACTACGCTTTACAGCAGCATCGACTACTGCAACGACATCACGCGCAAGATCATCACCGCGGAAGATCCCGCCGAGTTTACGATCGAGGGCATCGTCCAGTGCTCCATCTATGAGAAGATCGGCCGTACCTTTGAGATGACACTCCGCGAGATCGTGCGCCAGGATCCCGACATCATCGTGCTCGGGGAAATCCGTGACAAGACCACCGCAGACGTCGCCATTCAGGCCGCGCTCACCGGACACAAGGTCTACTCCACCTTTCATACCGAAGATACGATCGGCGGCCTGCTGCGCCTGATCGACATGGACATCGAAACCTTCCTTATTTCGTCAACCGTCATTTCGGTGGTGGCCCAGCGCCTGCTCCGCCGCATCTGCAGCCACTGCAGCGCCCCCTATGTGCCAGGCTCCAAGGAGGTGCAACAGATCGGCCTGAGCATGGAAGAGGTCCGGGAGTATGAATACAAGAAAGGGCGCGGCTGCGGGAATTGCGCGTACACCGGCTACCGCGGCCGTATCGCGGTCTATGAGTTGCTGGTCCTGAACGAGGACGTCAAGGAGGCCATCCTTGAGCGGCGTACCGCGCACGAGATTCGCCAGATCAGCATGGATACCACCGGGCTGGTCAGCATGCGTGAGGACGCGGTGAACAAGGTGGTCAGCGGCATCAC
>JAUIKJ010000119.1 GCA_030430835.1 Candidatus Hydrogenedentota bacterium | reverse complement strand
CGGCGACGGGCGCTCCGCAATGGAAAAAGAAGCTGCGTGACGCGCCGCAGGGCTACATGCTGGCGAGTGAAGAGAAGCTCTATGTTGCGCGCGGACGGTCGAATCCGCTGGTGCTGCAGCGCGACAATGGGCGGCTGCTCTTCGCGCCGGACGGGGACGGCGGCAGCTTCTGCGTGCTGGTGGACGACTATCTCTTCCACGGCCCCGGACACACCGGCCAGATCGAAGCGTCGCAGACCGCAACGAAGAAGAACCTCGTCACCTTCCAGGGCAACCAGATCGTCGTATCGGGCGATCGCGCCTACATGTTGTCTGACACGGATCTCAGTGCCATGGACCGTGGGCGCTATCTCGACCTCGCGGAAGAGCGGGTGGCCCTTGAGGAAGATCTCAAGAAGCACGAAGAGGCCCTCAAGAAACTGCCCGCGGAACAGCAGGCCAGTGCCGAGGCCGATGTCATGGTCGCAGCGATCGCGGGCCTCAAGAAGAAGCTCCCCGAGATCGAAGCGGCGATGAACGATTGCGAGCTGTGGAAACAGCCTGTCGTCTTTCCCTATGCACTGGTGTTGGCGGGGGACTACCTCTACGCCGGCGGCGACAACCGGGTGGGCGCACTGAGTATCCATACCGGAGAAGTGGCGTGGACCGCGCCGGTGGCGGGGCGCACGCTGGATATCGCCATCGCGGGCGGCCGGCTTATCGCCAGCACGGACGAAGGGAAGATCTACAGCTTCGGCGCGACGACGGAGAAGGTGGCGCATGTGGGGGAATAATGATTCGCGAGAGATCAGCGAACGACCGTCATTCCCGCGCAGGCGGGAATCCAGTGCGCGAAGCGCCCAAAGAGAACGTTGCGCCGCAGGCGCATCCATATTGCCGGTCCTCGTCCGCACGTCACGCCTAGCCAAGTCTCATGCCTTGGTTGCACGATTGCTGGATTCCCGCCTTCGCGGGAATGACGTTGTGGCGAGGTCTTGATGAATTCAGAACCTATAGGTATCGATATGAAACTGCAATACACCCCCTTCGAAGGGGGGCACGACGCGGGTGCACGGCGTTGGGTTTTGGGCTGCGTTTCGATGGCCGTTGCGTTGATTTCGATCAGCGCTGCCGCGCATGCGGAAGACGCGCTGCTGAGCGCGTGGCCCTTTGATCAGGTGGACCCCGAGGCGCGGGTGGTTCCGGATACCGTCGGCGGGCTGGACGCGACGGTTGATGGTGCGATCAATCTCGGCGGTACGGCGGACGGGAAGGCGTTGCTCGTCGATCTCGACCGCAACCCGATTACGATGCCCTACGATCCCGAATCGCCCGCCATGCCGCGGGAGGCGATGACGGTTGAGGTGTGGCTCAGCATTGAGAAAACCGTCGAGTGGGGCAGTATCCTCTCGGCCGTGCAAGAGAGTGGCGGCGTGCAGAAGGGCTGGATTCTGGGTTTCCGCCAGTCGAACTTCAGCTTTGGGCTGAGCACCACGGGTGCGGACGATGGCGACGGCCGGATCACCTGGGTGCGTGCGCGGCACAGTCTGGAGTGGGGGCGCTGGTACCACGTGGCCGCGACCTACGACGGCACGACCCAGCGTCTCTACGTGAATGGCGAACGGGTCGCCGAGGCAGCGGACCAGTCGGGCCCGATTCTCTACCCGGAGACGACGAGCTATGTGTTCGCCGGGGGCTCGGACGGCGGTTGGCGCGGCTGGTTGCGCGAGGCCAAAGTCTATGGACGCGCCCTGTCCGATGAGGAACTGCAGGAACACTACGAAACGCGGCGCGGCGCGTTTCCGGAGGACCTGCGCGTGGCTGTAGGTCCCTGGGTACAGCGCCTCGACCAGGATCGCATGGAAGTCTCCTGGATTACCGAATCGCCCTGTCCGTCGGCCATCGTCTTCGGCGACACCTTTCCGCTCGCGGGGCGCGTGGAGGACGCGGAAGCCGTCACGGAACACCGCCTGATTGTCGCGGACATAGCACCGGAGTCGGTCTACAACTACCGCATCGAATACCAGAATGCCGCCGGTGAAACCCGCCTCACCCGGCTCTACGAGTACGATTCCACCTTTAACTACACGGCGCCCGTGGTCGCGGCGAAAACCTTCGCCTACGCCGATGATGCCGAACAGGCGCGCTATTCGGCCATTGCCGAGCGCATCCTGGCGGACACCGGACTCTACAAGGGTTACGTCCTGATCGCCGGTAGTGGCGAGGGGCGACTGGCCTACGAACTCGCCTGGCGCACGGAACTGCAGGTCGTGTGCGTCGACCCGGACCGCGCACGTGCACAACGCGTGCGCCGTAAGCTGGCGGATGCCGGGGTCTATGGCGCGCGGGTTACGGTGCACACTGGCCCACTGGGTAGCCTGCCCTACAACCAGCACTTCGCGAACCTCGTAACTTCGGAAGATTTCCTGAGTGTCGGCAAGCTGCCGGGCAATCCGAAGGAACTGTACCGGGTGCTGCGGCCCAGTGGCGGTGTGCTCTGGTTGGAGAGCGACGCGGAACGGGCACCGGCCCCTGAGGACTTCGAGGAATGGCTGGCGCGAACGGGCACCGATGCGTGGGAGTTGTCGAGTGCCGACGGCCTGCTGGCACGGCACCGCCGTCCGGCGCTGCCGGGCAGCGGTGAATGGACGCACCAGTATGGCAACGCCGCAAACACTGCCAACAGCAAGGACGAACTGCCCGGAGGTGAAATGCGGACGATGTGGTTTGGCGAACCCGGGCCACGTCCCATGACCGACCGGGGTACCCACGCGCCGGCGCCGGTGAGTGCCGATGGGCGCCTGTTTGTCGAAGGCGACCGGCGCCTCTTCGGGCAGGACGCCTACAACGGTACGATTCTCTGGACCCTGGAGATTCCGGACCTGCGCCGTGCCAACGTCCCGCGAGACTCGAGCAACATGGTGGTAAACGGGGATACCCTCTACATCGCCGTGCGCGACCGCTGCTGGTCGATTGACGGACAGACCGGGCAGATTTTATCGACCTGGCCCATCGCGGATCTGGTGCCGGCGGAACGGGCCGCCAAGCCCCTCGACTGGGGCTATCTTGCCACCGTGGGAGACCAACTTTTTGGCAGTGCCGTGTTGCAGGGCGGCCTCTTCGTCGGTGCCGATGGCGAGTGGTACGACAAGACCGGCGACGAATCGGAAAAGGTCGTCAGTGAGACCCTTTTTTCGATTGATCGGGAAAGTGGAGAGAAAACCTGGGAATATCAAGGGGGCCTCATCATGAACTCCACCATCACCGTTGGTGATGATCGTGTGTTCTTTGTCGAGAGCCGGAATCCGGACGCGGTCACACTGGAAAGCGGCCGCGTGGGATCGGAACTGGATCAGGAGCGCTATCTCGTCGCAATCGATCGGCACTCCGGGGAACGGGTCTGGGAACAGGCCTTTGAGACCACCCCCGGCAACTTCGTCAGCTACCTCATGTACGAGGCCGGCAAGATTATTGCCGTCAACTCGTCCAAGGAATGGGACGTCTATGCCTTCGACAGCACCGACGGCAACGTGGTCTGGGAACAGCATTACGGCTGGAACCGCGACCACCATGGTGGCGCCATGCAGCACCCGGCCATTATCAATGGCATGCTCTATGCCGAGCCGCGGATGGTCGACCTCGCCAGCGGCGAAGTGGTGCGCGACGATGTGCCCGAGCGCAGCGGATGCGGTACGGTATCCGCGGCCGCGAATGCGCTTTTCTTTCGCGACAGTTTCCACGCGATGTGGGATCTGGAAACGGACAAACGAACCCGTTGGAAGGACTTTCGTCCGGGGTGCTGGCTGGGCATCATTCCCGCAAACGGGATGATGCTTGCCCCCGAGACCAGCGCAGGCTGTTGGTGTGCGAGCACACCCATGCAGACTTCCATCGCCTTTGCACAGACCACAACCGCGGGCGCGATTAACTGATGGCATCGCTGGCCGTGCGAATATTTGTGTGTGTTATTGTTGGTTTGTGTCTGGCGATGGATGCGGCGGCCTGTCGCTATTCCGTACGCGAGGTGGGCTTTGTCGACCTGGACGCGGCACCCTACCAGGTCTATCTGCATCTTCCGGATTCTTTGGATGCGGGCACGGCCGCCGCCTTGCGCCGCGCGGCCCAGATTGAACTGCTCAACACACCGGTGGTCATTGCCGAAGAGAATGGCACGGGCCCCATGGCCCGCGCGATCGTGACGCATGCGGTGCCGCCCGGCGGGGTGCTGATCGTATCACCGGAAGATCAGAAGACCACGCTCGCGCCGCCGGATGGGGTGGACCCCGAGTCCTACTATCGCGACCGTTTTCAGGCACTCATTGCATCTGAAACCCGGAGTGCGATCATTGATGCGCTCGACGCCTTCTGTCAGGTCCTGCTGATCGAAGGCCCGGAAGCCACGGCCAACGCCGTGGCGCGTACGTCGGCGGAGGCCGCGATCGCCGAGATCACGGCGAACATGGACAAGATGGACAAACCCGTCGCACGCACGGCCGAATTGCTCACGCTCGCACCGGAGGACCAGGCACGGGAGGCGACCCTGCTGTGGTCGCTGGGGCTTCGCCCGGCCGATATCACGGGGCCCCGCATCGCGATCCTTTTCGGGCGTGCCCGCCGGCTCGGGGGTGTTTTGCACGGGGACAAAGTCACTGTGCCCGAACTGGTTCGAGTGATGGCGCTCGCGGGCACCTCCTGCGAGTGCGGTCTGGAGCGCAAGTGGATGCAGGGTCCGATGATTCTTATGCGTTGGGATCGTGGACTGCAGCAGCGCGTCGCGGATCACCTCGGCTTCGACCCCGAGAGTCCCACGGTCAAGACCGAAATCAGCCAGATTCTCGCCAAGGGCGGAAGCGGCCCGAACGCGGGCCGCAGGCTCAACACGATGCTGGCCTATACGGAGCACCGTGGCGACGCCGGCGAAGCGTTCGCCGAGGGCGAAGCTTTCATCGAAGACGTGCCCCTCGGCGACGGACCAATCATGGCCGCGTCGGCGGAAACGCCGGTTGCCCCGGCGGAGGATGCGTTGGCCCAGGGCACGGTGGCTCCCGTAGCGGTCCCGCCGTCGGACGCAAGGTTGGTGGAAAACGAGACGCCAGCGGTACGTCGCGGCGTGTTCGGATTGACGTGGGCCGCGGTGGCGGTCATCGTGGTGGTGAACGCGGCGCTGCTGCTCATCATCGTATTTCGGTCGCGTCGCGCATGAACGTGTTCCCGCTGATCCTGAAGGAAATCCGCCACCGCAAACTCAACAGTCTCCTGGCGCTCCTTGGTATTGCCGTGGCCACGGCACTCTACGTCGGCTTCTTCACTACCGGCGCCGCAGCCGATCGGGAGACAACCCGGCTCATGCGGGATATCGGCTTCAACCTGCGTATTGTGCCCCGGGGCGAAAGTGAAACCGCCTTGCTTCGGCGCGGCCATGCAGAAAACACGATGCCCGAGGAGTACGCAGACCGTTTCGCCAACCAACCCGATCTGTCGTACGAGCACCTGACCCTGACGCTGAAACGCTGGACCAGGGTGGGGGAGACCGATCTCCTCGTCACCGGGATTCGTTCGATGGTGTCGCCGCGCGGCGGCAAGAAGAAGCCGATGATCTTTCAGATCGATCCCGGCACCACCTACCTTGGCTTCCATGTTGCCCGGCAACTGGGGCTCGAGCCGGGGGGTATGCTGGAACTCGAGGGGCACCGCTTCGAAGTGGCGCAGTGCCTGAACGAAGCGGGCAACGAAGACGATGCAACGGTCTTCCTGCACCTGCAGGACGCGCAGCTGGTGCTGGGCGAAGCCGGCCGGATCAATGAAATCCAGGCCATCGAATGCCTCTGCCGCGATCCCAACGTGGATTCCATCGACATTCTCCGCGCGGAGCTCGAGCGGGTGATGCCGGAGGCCAAGGTCATTCAGAAGCGCGCCATGGCCAAGGCCCGCGAATCGCAGCGCTTGATGATGGAAGCCTACTTCGCCTTTGCCATGCAGGGCCTGCTGGTCGCCTGCGCCCTCTGGATCGCGGTCCTCGCCATTCTCAACCTGCGCGAACGGCGCGACGAGATTGGCATACTTCGTGCCCTCGGCTTTGGCGCGTCCATGGTCGCGGTGCTGTTTCTTGGCAAGGCCATTCTCTTGGGCATTGCGGGTGCTGCGCTCGGCTTTGCTGCCGGGTCCGCCCTCGCACTCTGGGCAGGGCCCTCAATCTTTGAGGTCACGGCCGCCGCCATCGAGCCGGAGTACGCGCTCCTGCGTGAGGTACTCTGGGCCGCGCCGCTTTTCGCCGCCTGCTGCACACTGGTGCCGGCCGCGCTCGCGGCCACGCAGGATCCGGCCCAGACCCTGCGGGAGGACTAGCGTGCTCGAGCTCGTCAACATTCGCAAAACCTGGCCCGCGAAGTCGGGCGCCGTGCAGGCCCTCGACGGTATCACCCTCCGCATCGAGGCCGGTGAACTCGTCACCGTGAAAGGGCCCAGCGGATGCGGGAAGACCACGTTGCTGCTGGCGGCGGGGGGCATGCAGCGACCTTCGGAGGGGGAGGTGCGCATCGGTGGGACCGAACTCTACGCGCTGTCCACGGCAGGCCGTGGCGCCTTCCGGCGGAAAAACATCGGCTTCGTTTTTCAGTTGTTTCACCTGGTCCCGTATCTGAGTGTGCTGGAGAATGTACAGCTCGCCGCGCGCGACGCGACGGCGCGGGAGCAGGGTCGCGTGCTGCTGGACGATCTCGGGCTCGGCGATCGGCTGACCCATCGTCCCGCGGAGCTCAGTGCCGGCGAGCGCCAGCGCACCGCCCTTGCCCGGGCGATGGTCAATCATCCCAAGCTGATTCTGGCCGATGAGCCCACCGGCAACCTCGATCCGGAAAACGCCGCCTTGGTCATGCAGCGCCTGGCCGCATTCCGCGATGCTGGTGGCACGGTGCTGGTCGTGACCCATGGGACCGATGCCGATGCCCTCGCAGATCGGAGCGTTCGCCTTGCCGCCGGAAAACTGGCCGGGGCTTGAGCAGGCACCACTTCGAATGTGTTACATTCTGCGCAATGCAATGCGCGCGTGCGCGATCTCTGGAAGGAACCTGTCATGATTCGCTTTTCTCGTATCCTCCTGTCGGCGATACTGTTGTGTGCCGGCGCCGCCTTTGCCGCCGATGACGACGGCGTCATGGGCAACTATCGCGGCGACTTCACCGGCGCTTGGGCGAGGTCCCATGCAATCGAAGCGCAGGTTGCTGGCCTGAGCGACAAGGAGTTCAAGGCTGTGCTCCTCGTGCGCGAGGGCGACGGCGCTCCGGCGCGTCTCGAGATTACCGGCAAGCGCAAGGGGGTCGGCATTGAAGACGGAAAGACCATCTTTGGGCCGGTGACCTTTGCGGGCGAGGTTGATCTGCTGGGCACGAGCAAGCAGGTTGGCGGCACCCTGAAGGACCGGGTTTTCGAGGGGACGCTCGGTGATGCGGCCTTCACGCTGGAATGGACCGACGTTGTGCCACCCACCCGCGGACAGAAGCCTCCGGCGGGCGCCGTGGTACTGGTCGACGGTACGACTTTGGATGCCTGGAAGCGCACGCCCGAACAATGGTGTATGCAGAGCGACGGCTCGATGCAGGTCTGCAGCAGCAGCCTGATGACCAAGCAGACCTTTGGCGATGCGAAGTATCATATCGAGTTTAAGACCCCTTACATGCCCAACGCGCGGGGCCAGGCGCGCGGCAACAGCGGCGTCTATATCATGGGCCGCTACGAGGTGCAGGTGGTCGACAGCTTCGGCTGGGAAACTGCGTGGGACCTCTGCAGCGGTATCTACAAGGTCTCCGTCCCGAAGGCGAATGCGGTACTCCCGCCGCTGAGTTGGCAGACCTATGACATCGATTTCACTGCCCCGCGCTACGATGCGGACGGCAACAAGACCGCGAACGCGATGATCACCGTCGTCCACAACGGCGTCACGGTACACGAGAATCTCGTGCTCGAAGACGTCACCCCCGGTGGTATCAGTGGTCAGGAAGTGGCAGAGGGGCCCCTCATGCTTCAGGATCACCATGACCCGGTCAGCTACCGGAACATCTGGGTGGTGCCGTCGAACAAGCAATAGGCGCGGCGGTGGCGGACGCCCGCGCGGGG
>JAUIKJ010000118.1 GCA_030430835.1 Candidatus Hydrogenedentota bacterium | reverse complement strand
AGGTTGTTCGCGATCCGGTTGGCCACGCCCTGCACGTTGATGCCCGTCTGATAGGTCTGGTACAGGTTGCCGAAGTGGTGGATGTGGTTGTTGAGTGCCTGGTGGCCGCCGGGGGTGAGCGTGGCGCGATCGCCCCCGTGCATCGCGATGCCGCCGCGGCCCGTGTGGTAGATATCGTTGCCGATCGCCCGTACGTTCTGACCGCCGTTGATGCTGATGCCGAAGCCGTAGGTGTTGCGGATGATGCTCTTCCCGATGATGCATTCCGAGGCGTCTGCAATGCGCACGGCCGTATCGCGGCAGGCTTCGATCGTAAAGCCCAGCAGGTTGATGTGCGACGCGCCCTCGATGCGCAGGATGCTGTCCGCCACCGGCACGATTACCTCCGCACCCTCAAGTTCCTCCGGGGGCCAGAAGTACAACGTGTTCTCCCGGGCGTGGTAATACCATTCGCCCGGTGCATCCAGTTCCTCGAGTACATTCTGGAAGAAAAAGCGGCGGCCCGGCTCGATGGTGTAGGGAAGCGCTTCCTTCAGCGCGACCATGCCCGTCGGCGCGTCGACCGACGCGACATCGACTAGGGTCTGCCACCAATTGTAATTTGGCCAGATCGAGACCTGAAGGTCGCGCGGATCGTTCCAGCCCGCGGGGCGATCGCCCCCGTAGAGAAACTGCTGCTTCTCCGCGCCCTTCACGCTGCCCGAAACGAAGGTCCAGCCGCCACCAGGCAGTTCGCCCGCACCGGCGTTGGGCCAGCGCGCCAGGGGCTGGCGCGCGCCATTGAAGAAGAGTTGCCGGAAGCCCTTCGGGGAAAGCGCCACGTCGCTCAGGTTGCGCTTCACGATCGCGTCGGCGTGCGGAACAAAGCCATCCACGCGTACGCCCCCCAAGATGCGAACCGTCTCGTCCGGGTAGGAACGCCAAATGTTCGGCTGCGCCGCCGTGCCCGAGTCTTCCGCCGTCAGCACGAAGGCTTCGCCCAGGTGGTACTCCCCACCGCGCAGGTAAACCGTGCCGCCGCCCGCGCTGCGCATCGCCTGTTGGGCGCGCACGAGTGTCGCGAAGGGGCCGTCATCGCCCGCCTCCGAGGGATCGGCCAGGCGGCCGCTCCACGCATCATTGCCCGAAGGCGCAACAAAGAATGTCGTCTGGCCGAAGGCCGGTGCCAGGGGGACCAGACATAGGAACGCAATCACTCCAAACCGCATCGATGGACTCCCGCGTAGGATTGTGGCCGGACTACGGCCTTCGATCATTCCACCACGTACTCGCGCAACGCGTCAACATACTCCTCACCCGGGGAGGTAACGCTGCGACCGGTCGCTTGTCTGACATAATCGCCCAACCAGGCCCGGGCACGTTCCCGGCCCACGGCCGCGACGGCACCGCGGAACAGGTTGTCCGGATCCTGTGGCAGCCACTTGCCGCCGCCGCGGTCCTCGAAGAGGCGCGCGATCAGGCGCACCGGATTCGGACGTCCCCCGAGCAGATCACCGCCGGCATAGGCCACCTTCACCGGAGCGCGCGCCGGCTTGTAAACCAGCAGGTCGCCCGTGCGCAGCGTCGGGGGCGCGATACCATCGCGTTGCACCGGTTCATAACAGCGCAGTACCAGTTCAACCACCTGACGCCGTACCAGATCCGAATCGGCCAGGGTCAGTGTCGTGGGCGTTGCGCCATCCAGTACAATCTGCCCGTTGCGGTTCCAGTTGCACGGCACCCCCGAGGGCATGCCGGTGATCGCGGCGAGCAGGGGACGCTGTTCTTTGCGGCGGCCCGGACGGTCGGGCAGGAATATGGGACCCATACCGAGCAACTGCACGGCCAGGCCCGGCGCCTTGGACGCCGCCAGTTCCAGGCCCTGCAGTCGGCGTTCCAGCCCGCGCATGTGTTCTTCGTGATTCCGCGAGACCAGAAGCGAGAAGCGGCCCTTTCGGCCCACAATATTGGCGGCGTTAATCTGAAAGATCAGGCTGTGCTTGTCTTCGCGCAGAAACTGAAAACTCAACTTGGTCACGTCCTCGGGACCCAACTTGTCCTGAACGCCCGTGAGCAGCCAGCAGTCCTTGCGTGCCAGCAGGCCTTCCACGCCGGTGATCAGACTGTCCATCCGGTAAAAGCGCTTGAGCGTGCCGTCCGGCGTGGCGCGCACGCCGGGCCACTGCACATCCACCACGCCGACCAGGTTCACCATGTTCTTGTGCTTGCGTGGGATCAAGTGCGCTTGCGGCTTCTTCACCGCGGCGGTGGGGGAGGCCGCGCTCGCTTTGGGTGCCGGGCGGTTGCTCTTCTTCTTGGCGGGCTTCGGTGCCGGTCGCCCCTTGGCGGTGTCCGGACGCCGCGCGGCCGATTTCTTGGGACGGTGTTTCATGGTAGTTGGTGGATTCCCGGGCGTTATGTTAGTATTCTCTTGACAAACAACAAGGATTATGCGATCAAGCTGTATCTGCCGTTCCATCCTGTGGCGCAATATTGAAATTCGAGATTGCGATTGACTCCATGCGGGATATGCGGTAGCGTACGGGGTGGTCTTGAATGCTGGGGAACCGTTGGAGCGACCTTGGGTGAAGCTGGATTGTAATCGATATTCTACGCATTCTCGTACCAAATACGCCACTATGTGCATGCTCGCCATGGCCTGGGCAATTCTCACCCTGCTCGCGCCCGCGAACGCGGCCAATGTTCTCCTCATCTGGGATGACGACGCCAATTCCGTCGAGAATACGCCACCGCTGGCTTCCGAGCTGAATGCCGGCACCCAAGCCCTCATCACGGCGCTCGAAGCGGCCGGCAACACCGTCGCGCTCAGCAACAAGACCCAGCACCAGTACACCGCGCTGAATCCGGCACCGGCCGATTTCGACGCGGTGGTACATCTCAATGGCAATACGACCTCCAGCCTCAACGTAATGAAGTCCAGTGCGGTGCTCAAGTTGCTGGACTACGTGCAGAACCAGGGGGGCGGGTTTATCAGTTCGGAGAACACGGAAGCCCAGATCGAGATCCCCTTCGTGGGCCTCAATCGTGCCATGGAAGATCTGATGCTGCTGGACCGTGTCGACGGACCGCCCCAGCCCTACGGTCCGATGACGGTGACCAAGGTGCCGGCGCAATTGAATCATCCCCTGCTCACGGGGCTCCAGAATCAGTTCAGTTTCACCGGCAACCGCATGAACTCCCAGCTGCGGCCCTACGGATCTCAGCCCGCGACCGTGCTGCTCACCGACGATGTGGGTGCGCCTGCGGCCGCCGTGCGCGATTTCGGCATAGGCCGCGTCGTGACCTTTCATCATGCCGGCAATTTCCGGAGTGTGGGCAACCTGTCGACGACCCTACAGGATCCGGACGTGCAACAGCTCTACGTCAATGCCGTGCGCTGGACCGATCAGAAGGCCCCATCGCTCGTTGGCATTGAGCGCGCTGCGTCCACGCCCACCAACGCCTCCAACGTCCGCTATACCGTCACCTTCAGTGAAGGCGTGGACGGTGTCACGCCCTCGGACTTCAAGGCCAACATCGCCGGCGGCCTCAACATCGTCCCGCAGATTCAGGTGACGGAACTGAGCCCCACCCAGTACGAAGTGCGGCTGACCGGCCTTTCCGGAACCGGTTCCGTGTCGCTGACCCTACTGAACAACGGATCGATCGTGGACCGTTCCTTCAATCAGAACCCGCTTGCCGGCGATCCCTTCACCGGTCCGACCTATTTCGTCGACGCCGTCAAGCCAGTCATCCAGAACTTTACGACCGATCGGCTGGTGGTGCTCGAGGGTGAAAAAGCCACGCTGACCTTCGAGTTCAGCGAGCCCATGCAGACCAGCCTTAAGCCCGCGGTCACCATCCAGACCGAAACGAACGGAAACATCGCCGCCAGCCCCGTCGGAACACCCATTGAGGGCCGCCCCGATCGCATCGACGACGGTTTGCTCGTGCTGTACAATTTTGACGATGGTGGCGGCACGACCGTACGCGACAGCGCCGACCAAGGCGACGCGCTTGATCTCACGATTGCCGATCCCAACGCGGTCTCCTGGGGGAACAGTTACCTTTCGATCGACGCACCGACCATCATCGATTCCAGTGGCCCCGCGACCAAGCTCTACGACGGGGTGACCGCTTCCGGCGCCCTTACGCTCGAGGCCTGGGTGCGCCCCGCGAACAGCGTGCAGAATGGCCCGGCGCGAATTGTTAACTACGCGGTACATTCCGGATCGCGGAATGCCACCCTCGGTCAGGATGGCAGCAACTACGTCGCCCGCGTCCGAACCAATGAAACCACCGTGAACGGCACCCCGGACGTCGCCACGGATGGGGGGGTGACCGCCGGCGCGCTGCAGCACGTCGTCTACACCCGCGACGCGTCCGGCGCCACACGCTTCTACATCGATGGTGTGCTTGTGGATGAAGACAGCATCTCCGGCGAAATCAACCTGTCCACCTGGGATTCCACCTTCGCCTTTGCGCTGGTCAACGAGTTCACCCGCGATCGGCCGTGGCTGGGCGACATTTACCTTGCGGCGATGTACGACCGGGCGCTTGCGCCGGCAGAGATCACGCAGAACTTCGCGGCGGGCGCGGACGACGGCACCATCGGCGACGGTACCTGGAAAGGCGCGTTCATCTACGAGGTCTCCTTCGATCGCAGCGTGGTCGACGCCGACGCCGGCACCGGCATCATTCGCGTCAGCGGGGCCAGGGACGTTCCCGGAAACACCATGCTTGCCAACGAGGAGTACACGGTAACGCTGATCGAAGGCGGATTGATCATCGTTGCGCAGCCGCCCGCCTTCAGCTACGCGGCCTCCGGATCCACCAAGACCCTCAAGGTGCGGGTCTTCGGGGGGGTTGGCCCGCTCAACTTCGAGTGGTTTCGCGAAGACGAGAACAACATTCTCGTTCCGGTCGGCGGGAACGCGGACACGCTGGTGCTTTCGGATATCGACTTTGACGATGCCGGAAACTACTACTGCGTCGTCACCGACGCCCTGAACGTGGCGCAGACGGACCCCGCCTTCATTGAAGTCGTCGCATCCCTGCAGGCGGCGAACAGCTATACGATCATGGCCTTGACCGCGTGCATCGTCATGCTCGCATCGCTCATCCTCCTGATTGGAGCGGCAGAGCGAAAAGACGACTAAGGCACCACCCGCCAAAGCCGACCGATTGTCCGAGTTTCAGGCCGCTACTCCCTCCGTCGCACGGTCGCGGCCCACCATGGCGGACTAGACCCGCTGGTGGTCCGCCTGCCAGTCCTTCACGAGCTGCTTGATCGTCTTGCCGTCCTGAATGTTTTCGTCGAGTATCTTGCGAATCAGTTCGGGAAACTCCGCGTCCGACGCAAAACGCGACGCGATTCGCTGGCGCAGCGTCAGGCCACGCGCGCGCTCCTTCAAATCCTCCGGAAGCAGGCGTTCGCAGCGCACCTCGCTCTCCAGGCGAATGATGCGATCCTGCAGCGTAAGCAAGGGCGTGCGCGACAGCGCGTGCTGGATCAGCAGCGTGATCGCGAGGAGCAGCACGCCCATATGCAGGCAGATTGCACCCCACGCGGAATCGCGCCAGATCCAGGCCAGCGCCAGATCGATTGCCGCACACAGGAGCAGGACGGCGTACACGACGAAGGCCGTGGGGAAGCGGCCGTGGTTGCTGAAGTTCTGGGAAGGGGATGCGCTCATGATCGTAGTTCTCCGCTGAAGTCGTGGGCGTGTTGGTGTTGATGCGTGCCCGTCCAGTACGCTACACAATTCGATCCGGCCGCGCAATGGATGCACCCATGATGCGCGCGCCCATGTGCTATTCCCGAGTACCCCCAATGCATGTCACCATCATCGCCAATCCTGTCGCCGGCGGCGGCCGCGGCAAACCTACCGCCGAAGCGCTCGACCGTGCCCTTACGGCCAAGGGCTGTAACGTCGACCTCCGTCTGACGACGCGCGCGGGCGACGCCGCGGCATGGGCCGCGGAAATCGACACCGACCGAATCGTTTCCGTGGGTGGGGATGGCACCGCGAACGAAGTGGTCAATGGGCTGCGTGATTCGGAAGTGCCCCTGGCCATTCTGCCCATGGGATCGGCAAACGTGGTCGCCCGGGAATTGCGTCTGCCCCGCGACCCCGAGGCGGTCGCCGACCTGGTGACAACGGCGAAGCCCCGTCCGATGGACCTGGGCCTGCACGACGGACAGAAGTTTCTCCTCGGCGCCGGGGCCGGCCTCGATGCGGCAATCACCCATGAGGTCCAGGGTGCGCGTGGCAAGCGATCCAGTGTGTGGCGCTGGGTAGTCCCGTCGATTCGCAATGTCATCACCTACGACTACCCTCCCATACGGGTGCTCCTGGACGGAGATACGCTATGTGAAGACGCCCACTACGCGATCGTCGGCAATTGTGTCTATTCCGCCGGGGTGTTTCCCTCCACGCCCAAGGCGCGGATTGACGACGGCCTGCTCGATATCTGCCTCCTTCGGCAATTGCATCCCTTCAAGATGGCAGCCATCGCCGTGGCCGTCTGGCAGCCGGGCTTCATCGAGCGATCCGATGTCATCTACCGCCAGGGCCGGGAGATCCGCTTCGAATCCGCAGCGGGTGCGGTGGTTCCCCTGCAGGTCGACGGCGACCCGGCGGCCTTTCTTCCGGCCACCTTCGGGGTGCTTCCCGCCGGGCTACGTATTCTCGCCCGCATCTAATTTCAGTGCGTTTCTACGGCAGAACGTTATTCGTTGACAGTCCACACGGGCTGGTGTATTATCGCTGCGGAGGCCTGCGGGAAAACTGGGGGTCTCCAACGCAGGCATTAAGGGCCGGGGCAGATTCGGGATTCCCCAAATCGGGACGTGGAAACACGTTAGCCACCGGCACGGGCATGGGAAGCTGCGGCAATAGGGCAGCCGCCGGGCAAGTGGGCACGGCGTGATATTTAAGGATGGCCAATCGTGATGATCGCACGTTCTAAGTTCTTCGGCGTTATGGTGGCGACGGCATTGTGGGCCGGCGCTGCAAGCGCCCAGTGCTTCACCACCCAACTCGACTACGACTTCCGCCTCGGCATTTTCGATGAAGTGCTGGGCGCGGTCCTGGTCAACCCCAGCACAGGTGAGAACCTGTGGACGGGCGACATGGGGAGTACGCCCATCTGGACAACGATTCCCGGGCAGGCCAGCGCGGAATTCGTGGACGCGGACAACGACGGCAACGGCATCGACGAGGATGACCACCTCGATCTGCTGGCGGCGATCGTGAACGGCGGCGCCGCGGGCGGATCGGTGCTCAACGCACTGGAAGCCTCCAACCCCGGCGCGGTCGCGGCCATTCAGGCCGCCTACGCGGCCAACGTCGCAACCCTGCAGACCATTGAAATCACCATCGAGAATGTGGAGATCGACTCCATTCTCGATGCGACGACCGATGTAACCACGGGTTCCAACCTGAACCTCTTTGGCGGGTTGGTCGATGAAGATATTCCCAGCCTCTGGGGCATCAACGAAGCATCGCCGGAAGACGGTCTGCTCTATTCGGCAGACGGCACCGGCCTGTTGGAAGCGTCACTGATTGAGATTCTCGCCGGTGTGATGACCATCGGCGACCCGGCGGGCGCGGACTACGTGCAGTCGCTGATTGCACAGATCATGCTCACGGTGATCGAGGTCGTGCTGCCGGACCTGCTGAACAACCTCAAGGCGGACGGCGCACCGCTGGTATCGACCCTCTCGCTGCCCAACGGCTTTGATGCCTACGCCGCAGGGGGTTCGAAGGCCTTCACGGTTAACTGTGCTGGCATCTCCGACTTCGATGAATCGATTACCGTGAGTGGTCTGGATGCCGACATCCACATTGACGCGCAGGACATCTGCAACGCGCTTCAGAATTTCATCGACAACTTTGATTGCGTGACTTTCGACTGCGAGAGCGCGCTCTTGCAGGCCTCCGGCAACCTGAACGGCAGCGGCGACACGAACCTCGCCTCCTACAACAACGTGGCCGCGACGACGCGCCAGGCGTGGATGGGGCTGGAAAGCATCCTGAATCCGCCGCTTGAGATTACCTCCTTCACGCCGGACACCACGGTACTCACCGGCGACGAACACACCTTCGACCTGGACTTCGTCGAAGGCGCCGTGGGCGGCCCCCA
>JAUIKJ010000117.1 GCA_030430835.1 Candidatus Hydrogenedentota bacterium | reverse complement strand
GGCCCAGACCGGCGGATAGAGGCGCATGGATTCCTGCAACACGCGGCGGGTGTAGTCCAGGGCAGGATAGTCGTCCGCGCCCGGCAGGCGACCGCCCAGCACGTGATCCACTTCGTCCTGCATGCGCGCCTCGGCTTCGGGGTTCTGTGACAGCAGGTACCAGGTCCACGCCAGGGTGTTCGCAGTCGTCTCGTGCCCGGCGAGGAACAGGGTAACCGCCTCGTCACGCACCTGCTTGTCGGTCATCTGCGATCCGTCGTCTTCATCGCGCGCCTGAATCAGCATGGACAACAGGTCGCCCTGGTCGCCGGCCGCGCGGTGCTCGTCGATCATCTTGTAGATAACGCGGTCCACCTCCGCGGTCGCCCGCTTGCGCAGGCCGTTGATTGGCAGCGGGAGCTTCGCGATCAATGGTCCGGCGGGATTCAGGAACACGGCGTCCATGTGCATCAGGGTATCGAGTGAACGGCCGACCGCACCGGCCTCGGCGGAGACATCGCTGTTGAAGAGTGACTTGCCGACGATGTTCAGCGCCATCGACATCATCTCGCGGTTGATGTCGACCTCCTGACCCGGCTGCCAGGTCTTGCCGATTTCCTCGGCGTAGTGCGTCATGTGCTCACCGTAGCGGCGGACGCGCTCCTTGAGGAAGGCGGGCTGGATCATGCGCCGTTGCCGCAGATGAAAATCGCCTTCGCTGGTGACCAGGCCGTTGCCCATCACCAGCCGTAGCGCGAAGTAGGCGCGCGCCTTCTGGAAGTCCTTGTGCCGGGAGACGAGGCATTCCTGGATGAAGTCGGGATCCGACGAACAATAGATCCGGCGTGGCCCGATCCAGAAGCTGGTGGTGTCGCCGTAGGCCGCGTGCAGTTGCGTCATCGGCGCCATGCGATCCCCGAGCATGCTCATCGCACCCCGGATCGAGCCGAAGAAGCCCGGCCCCCGCAATTTCGCCGGTCGCTCCAGTTCATCTACGGCCATTGTGCGCTCCTTGCCTTCATGTCTCCTGACAACCGATCTGACTACGCCAGCGGTACAGGGGCGATCCCGCAGCGTGGAATTGTTAGGATACACGCTGTAACGGCAAGCAATGTACTAAGGGGGCTCCATGTACTACAAGCACTTCGTCCTCATAATGGGTGCGATTCTGTTTACCCTTCCCGCAACCGCGGAAGACACGAAGGGCAAAAACTACCCCGATGGCCACGGGGGCACGGTGTATTTCCCGCAGGGCGACATCTCCTTTGCGGATGAACTGGTGTCCTTCACCGCAGGCGACCCGGATGCGGGCGCGGCTTCGGAGCGGCCGGAAGAGGTGTTGAATATCCCGGACTACGATTCGGTGCAGGGAACGAAGTATCTTTCGCTGGGCTGCGGCGGGGTGCTGGTGGTGGCCTTTACGGACAATGTGCTCATCGACATCGCGGGCCCCGACCTGTACATCTTCGAGATCGGCCCCAACATCGAACCCACGGCCCTGGCCATTTCTCCGGATGGTGAAACCTGGACGCGCGTCGGCAAGATCGACGGGGGCAAGGCGGAGATCGACATTGCGCCCTACGTGCCGCGGGGCGCGACGTACCGCTATGTAAAGCTGGTCGACATGAAGCAGGCCTGCGGCGGCTATCCGGGTGCGGACATCGACGCCGTGGGCGCCATCGGTTCCGCCACCAAGATCTCACTCGACAGTTCGGTGCTCTTCGACACGGGCAAGTATGAACTAAAGGACAGCGCGACGGCGGCGCTCGAAGAAGCGCTCGCGCCGATCGACAACGCGCCGGGCGTCAAGCTGACCGTCGAAGGACACACCGACAACGTCGGCTCCGACGAGGACAACCAGGTGCTCTCCGAAAACCGCGCCGCGTCCGTCGCGGCCTTCCTCGTGGAACACGGCGGCTTCGCGGCGGACGCCGTCGATACGCGCGCCTACGGCGAGTCGCGTCCCATCGCCACAAATGACACAGACGAAGGCCGCCAGAAGAACCGGCGCGTCGAAATCACCATCACCAGCGATCCGCCTGAGCGGACGGACGATGAAGCCGCCATCAACATTCTCGGCATCTGGGAGACCAGTGAGGGCCTAATGGAACTCCAGCAGGAGGGCGAAACCGTCGTCGGCATCTACGGCGGCACCGCGAAGATCGAGGGCGCGTTTACGAGCGATACCGTCTTTGAGGGCCACTGGATCGAGGAACAATCCGACCGCAGCTGCGACTCCACGAAACAGGAAAGCACCCACTGGGGCAAGATTCGCTTCGAGTTCGAGACCCCCGCCCGCGACACCTTCACCGGTACCTGGAGCTATTGCGACGACGCCCCGGCGACGACGGGCTGGGACGGGACGCGGGTGCTGTAGATTCGACCGCGGACCTTGGTCGATTGGTCTACGAAGACGTATCTTCCGGATCGAACAAGCCGCCGATCATCTCGGCGAGAATGGGGGTGACCGGCGCTTCGCCGGGGTAACGGACGAAGGCCACGTGGCCATCCATGTACAGCACATTGGAGCCGCCGGGGACGTGGTTGAAGTTGCCGACCTCGGTGGAGATCGCGTCGTGCATGACCCACACCGTGCTCTGCGCCTGGGCGCCCGCGGCGGGATTGTTGATATCGGTGATCAGAAAACGCTCAATGCCCTCACGGATCCGGTAGACCGTCTGTCCGCCGCCATTGCCGAGGCCCGCGGTGCCGACCGTCATGTCGTTATCCGCGCCGGATGATCCGGGCATGGTGGCGATCACCGAAGCCAGTGAGAGGAAGCCCTCGATCATTTGCAGCGGCGCGTGCGCGTCGCTCGTGGTGCCAAAGACCCGGGCGAAGGTGCCGCCCATCGGCACCGAGGGATCGGTATCGCTTACACGATCGAAAACCCAGCCCCAGTAGGCATAGCTCGCGTCCGCGTTGTTCGCGCTGCCGCCCTGGTAGTTGGGGATGTGCATGTCGAATTCGCCCGCGTCATTCTGCAGCGACGCCACCGTATCCAGCGCATCGGAGGGGCAAATCAGGATTGAGGGATCGGTGAGGTACTCCGGATAGATCGCGTCCACCTTCGGCGCGACCGCGAAGGCGTAGTCGCCGCCGTCGCGGTAGAACTGGATCGGGGGATAGCGCTCGCCCTTCGACTCGCCGGAGTACATCTTGAAGACCAGCCCGAACTGCTTGAGGTTGTTCTGGCAGCTCGCCCGCCGCGCCGACTCCCGCGCCCGCGCCAGCGCGGGCAAGAGAATGGCCGCCAGGATGGCGATGATTCCGATGACCACCAGCAGTTCAATGAGCGTGAATCCGGATCGGCGTAGCAGCATGGTGTGGCCCTCCCTCGTAGTTTCTTGGACCGCCTTCGGGCGTCCCCGGTTTTCCTGAAGCTCTGTATGGTTGCCGCAAGCGCGTCATTCCCGCGGAGGCGGGAATCCAGCGATCGTGGAACAAAGACGGCTATTTCGCTTTGGCGGGCCCTCGCGAGAGTTGACTTCGAATATGGTTGCGCCTGCAGGCGCAGTTTGGTTGCTTCGCGCTTCGCGCACTGGATTCCCGCCTTCGCGGGAATGACGTTGGGGGCGCGGGTTCCATGTAGGGACACGGGTTCCATGTAGGGACACGGGTTCCACGTAGGGACACGGGTTCCATGTAGGGCGCGCGGGTTCGGCGTTGACGTGAACGGCTTGGCGCTGCTGTTTGCGACCTGAGCAATCTCTGCCTGCTATACTTGCGCGCTACCATGAGCAATACCCCACCAGAAGCCAAAGTTCCGGACACTGGCGCCGCGCGCCGTATCCCGCGGGAGCCGGTCGTGCTCGCTGTGCTCTGGATCCTGCTGGCGGGCTGGTTTGCGTTCACGCCCTCACCGGCCACCGTGGAGCGCATCTACAGCCTGGGTCTGTACCGTTTCATGGCCGCGGCGTTGACGCCGATTACGCAGGCGCTGCCCTTCTCTATCGCGCTGGTGCTGCTCGTGGCGCTGCTGCCCTTCCTGATCGGGCTGTGGGTCTGGCGCTGGCGGCGGCTGAAGCAGGCCGGGCGCGGCGTGGGCCGGCGGCTCTTCGAAGGCGTCCGTATCCTCGCGTGGACCCTTCCCGTCATCGGCCTGTGGTTTCTCGTGTTCTGGGGCGCGGGCTACCAGCGTCCGCCGGTGGATGATCGCTTGTCTTTCGATCTGGAGAACATCACGCCGGAGGAGAACGCCGCGCTGCGTGCGCAGAGCCTCGCCACGATGAACGCCAACCTCATTCCGGAAGACATGCGCGACATCGACCACACGATGGCCGCAATTGCGGACGCGATGGCGGACATCGTCGCGGAGTGGGAAGGATCGCGGGTGACCGTGGCCCGCCGCATCAAGGCGACGCCGCCCGGCTTCCTGCTCTCGCAGGGCACGGCGGGCGTCTGCGCGCCCTTCACCCTGGAGCCGCATGTGGACGGCGGCCTCCCCCCCACCTCCTTCGTCTATGTCGGCGCGCATGAGCTCGGCCACGTGGCCGGCTATTGCCGCGAAGCGGAAGCCACGCTCATGGGTTTCGCCGCGGGCCTGCGCGCGGACGATCCCTTCGCGCGCTACGCGGTGTCGCTCGACATCTACCTCGACCTTGCCCGGCAACTGCCGATGCCCGAATATCAGAAGGCGATACAGGATCTGCCCCAACAGGCGCGCGACGACATTGATGCCTCGCGCGCGGCCTCGAAGAAGTACCGGATCACCTGGTTCGACAAGGCGAGCGACGTGGTCTACAACCAGTACCTCCAGTCGCAGGGGATCAAGGAGGGCGTGAAAAACTACGCCCGCGGCATCACGCTCTTCATCGGCGCCTACCGCAAGGGCCTGGTGCAGTTCCCGGACCCCGACGCCGACAAGTCGATGGTCCAGCACATTCTCGATCACAGCGAAGCCTGATTCTTCGCCCCCAAGGAGCTCCCCGAGTGCGTTCCATTGATCCACAAGACCGATCCATTTTTGCCACAGCCCTGCGCGGCTCGCTGCGCGAGGGCTTTGACGGTCCGCGCATCGTGCGCGATCTCGCTGCGGGTGCGGTGGTCGGGGTCATTGCAATCCCGTTGTCGATGGCCCTGGCGATCGCGACGGGACTGCCGCCGCAATACGGCCTGTACACGGCCATCTTCGCAGGTGGCCTGACAGCGCTCACCGGTGGGTCGCGCACACAGGTCACAGGGCCGACCGCCGCGTTCATCGCGGTGCTTGTCCCCATCGTGCACGACTACGGCCTGGGCGGCCTGATGGTGGCCAGCCTGTTGGCGGGCATCATTCTCTGCGGCCTCGGCCTCGCACGGCTCGGGCGGCTCATCGAGTTTGTTCCTTTCCCGGTGATCACGGGCTTTACCGCGGGCATCGCGGTCGTTATCGCGGTGCTGCAGGTCAAGGATTTTCTCGGCCTGCCGATCGCGGAGATGCCCGAGCATTTCATCGACAAGGCATGGCTCATCCTACGCTCGCTCCGCGATACCCACGCGGCGGACGCGGTCACGGGCGGTATGACGCTGGCGCTGCTGATCGCCGCAGCGCGTTTCCAGCGCCGGATCCCCGCGCCCCTGCTGGTGTTGCCGGTAGTGACGGTGGGCGTCGTGCTGTTGCAGCAGGCTTGGCCCGGATTTGACCCCGCCACGATCAACACCCGCTTCGCGACCGAGACGGCGAGCGGCATCCCCCTCGGTCTGCCCGGATTCGTTCCGCCCTGGGCGCAGCCGAATGCGGCGGGCGAAGCCGTCGGCCTCTCGCTCGATCTGCTGCGCGCGTTGCTGCCCGCCGCCTTCGCCATCGCGATGCTCGCGGCCATCGAATCGTTGCTCTCCGCCGTCATCGCCGATGGCATGACCGGCAAGAAACACAACCCCGACGGCGAGCTCATCGCCCTCGGGTTGGGCAATATCTTCGGCGTCTTCTTCGGCGGCTTCGCCGCCACGGGCGCCATCGCGCGCACCGCCGCCAACGTCCGCTACGGCGGCGCCACGCCCCTCGCCGCCTTCTTCCACGCCCTCGTCGTGCTCGCCGCCGTGCTCTTCTTCGCGCCCATCCTCGGCTACCTGCCGATCAGCGCGCTCGCCGCGCTGCTCTTCGTCGTCGCCTGGAACATGGCCGACCTGCGTCACCTCGCCTATGTGTTGCGCATCGCGCCGCGCGGCGATGTCTTCGTGATGTTCGCCTGTCTCTTTCTCACCGTGGTCTTCGACATGATCGTCGCCGTGACGGCAGGCATGCTCCTCGCCGCGATCCTCTTCATCCGCCGCATGGCGGAAGTTTCCTCCGTGCGGCTGATTGGCCCGGAGCACGAGGACGCGCGCGGTGAATTGCCCGAGGGCGTGCTGATCTATGAGATAGCCGGACCGCTCTTCTTTGGTGCCGGCCAGAAGGCCATGGCTTCCATCGACGTCATTGGCCTGCATGTACACACCGTGATCTTCGATCTGCGCGAAGTACCCGTGATCGACGTGACCGGGCTCATCAACTTCGAGTCGGCCATCCGCCGTCTGCAGGGCCGCGGTGTCCGAATACTCCTCGCCGGTGTGGATCGCCAGCCGCGCGAAGCGCTTGCCAAGGCAAATTTCACAGAACGCCACGGGAAGTTGCCAGTGTTTGATGACCTCGACAAGGCATTGGCGGCCTTGCCCCTGCGCTAAGTTCAGCCGCTGTTGCGGGGAACATCCCCTTGCAACAACGTGTTCCCTACAGTGTACTGTCGTATGGGGCCATCACGAGGAAGAATCGATTTCATGGATATTCGCCGCATTGCCTGTATGGCCACCCTGCTCTTGATTCCGATCACCTTGGCAAATTGTCATCCCGCCACCGGTCCGCTGGCGCTGGAACTGGTGGCCGACGGATTCGACAAGCCGCTATATCTCACCTCCGAACCTGGGGACGCCACGCGGCTGTATGTCGTGGAGCAGGGCGGCAAGGTCTGGATCGTGGAGAACGGCACGCGGCTGGCCACTCCCTTCCTCGATGTATCCGGGTTACTCGGCAACGACGGCGGGGAACAGGGTCTGCTCGGTTTTGTCTTCCATCCGGACTACGCGCAGAACGGCTACTTCTACATCAACTACAGCAACACCGACTGCCAGCCCGCGTGCAACACCACGATCGCGCGCTATCAGGTCTCGGCCGATCCCAACGCGGCGGATGCGGCGAGTGCGATGGAAGTGATGATCATCGAACAGCCCGCCACGAACCACAACGGCGGGATGCTCGCCTTCGGCCCGAACGACGGTTACCTCTACATCGCCACGGGCGATGGCGGCGGGGGCAACGATCCGAACAACTTTGGCCAGCGCCTCGACACGCGTCTCGGCAAGATCCTGCGCATCGATGTGGATACGGCTGAGCCCTTTGCGATTCCTTCGGAAAATCCGCAGTTCGATCCGGTCGACGCGGAGCCGGCGATCTGGGACTATGGGCTGCGCAATCCCTGGCGCTTCAGTTTTGATCGGATGACCGGTGATCTCTGGATCGGCGACGTGGGCCAAGGTGCGCGCGAGGAGATCAACTTCGAGCCCGCGGACAGCACCGGCGCGAACAACTACGGCTGGCGCAACCGCGAGGGCCTGATCTGCCGTCCCGGCGAGAGCAACTGCGATCTTCCCGGTGCCATCGATCCCATTCACGACTATAGCCAGAGCGTGTCACGATCGGTGACCGGCGGCTACGTCTACCGCGGGTCGGCGATTCCAGACGCACAGGGAACGTATTTTTTCGCGGACTATGTCAGCGCCAAGGTCTGGAGCCTGCGCTACGACGGCGCGACGGTCGCGGAGTTTATGGACCGCAGTGGTGAACTCACGCCGCCCGGACTCTTCCCCGCGATTCCCAGCTTCGGCGAAGATGCAGACGGCGAGCTCTACCTCATCGACTTCGGCGGCGCGGTCTACCGCATCGTCGCCGCCACGTGATACGTCTGCAATGGTCCACCAGCTTCACGCCGGTGCGCCGCATCCGCTAAGCTTGCGTCATGCCGGTGTACCGCCTGAACAAGGAGATCGTCTTTCCGCCGCCGCAACACGCGGAGGACGGCCTCCTCGCCGTGGGCGGGGATCTTTCGGTGGAGCGCTTGCTGCTCGCTTACCGGATGGGCATCTTCCCCTGGTACTCCGAAGGCGATCCAATTCTCTGGTGGTCGCCCGATCCGCGCATGGTGCTGATACCCGAAGAGGTCCACGTTTCCCGCAGTCTCGCGCGCACGCTGCGCACGGGCGCATTCCAACTCACGCTCGACACCGCG
>JAUIKJ010000116.1 GCA_030430835.1 Candidatus Hydrogenedentota bacterium | reverse complement strand
GCCTCTTTCTCCGCGCCCAGGGCCGTGGCGGACGCGGCCAATTCTTCCTTCTCGCTTTCCAACCGGGCCAGCGCGTCCTGCAACTGTTCAATCAGGGAGCGCGCCTCACGCTCCATGCGCCGCCAGGAGTTGCACTCCTCCTCGAGCACCGCCTTCTCCTCGGTCAAGATCAGGAGTTCGTGTTCGGTTTCCTTCAGTTTCTCCGTGTGATCCCGGAGTCGCGCCTGTGCGTCCGTCAATTCGCTACCCGCCGATTCGCCCGTGGCGCGCGAGGCTTCCAGATCCTGCTCCAGCCGTTGCACCGCCGTGCGCGCCTCCGCTTCGCGCGTCTCGAGTTGGCCGAGTTCTTCGCGCAACTGCGCCGCGGTGGATTCCGTCTCCGCGATCTTGCGGCCGAGTTCGGCGATCTCCGCCTCGCGTGCCGCGAGCGCTTCCGTGCGTTCCCGTTGCGCGGCCGCGAGGTCGGCCTCCAAGGCGGTCTTCTCCGCCTGCGCCTGCGCCTCCTTGGCGCGGGTTTCCTCCAGGGATGCCGCGAGCCCATTCTTCTCCTCGATTAACTTCTCGATGGCGACGGCGTTCTCATCCAAGCGGGCGCGGGTCTCGTCGCGATCCCGCGCGATATCAGCCAGTGCCGCTTCACGCGATTCGATCTCCGCGCGGGAGAGGTCCAGATCGAAGCTGAGGGTTTCCGCCGTGCGGTAGGCTTCCTGCTCCCGCGCTGTCAGGGCGGCCAATGATTCGTCCAGGGTGCGGCGTTCCTGACTGAGCGTATCGAACTGCTGCTCGAGCTCGGCAATCCGCGTCTGTGCCGTCTGCCATTTCTGTTGATAGGCCTCCATGCTGGCCGACTGTGCACGGAGCGCCTGGGCGATCTCATTTTCCGTGGCCTGCGCCTGCGCGAGTGCTTCCGACAGGGAGGCGGCCTCCGCGCGGCCTTGGGCCTCGCGTTCCTGCAGTTCCGACAGGGTTGTCTTCAACTGGCCCTGCTCTTCTGCGAGGGCTGCGGCATCGCGCTCCGCGACCCGGCGGGCTTCCACTTCTTCGGCGAGCGATCGCGAGTGCGAGTCCAGGGCATCGCGCACCTCCGCAAGGTGCGCGGCGGTTTCCCAGGCCAGTGCTCGGGTGGCTTCCGCGTCGATCTCCAGCGGGCCGAGACGCGCCGCCAGGGCGTCTCGCTCCACACGTACGCCTTCCATCACCTGGGCCAATTCGGCCAGGGCCCGCTCGCGATCGGCGAGCGTCTCTTCCAGATCGGCAATCGTACGTTGGTGTGCCTCGGCCTCCTCGGTGCGCGCGGCGATGGCTTCGTGCGCGGACTTTGTGGCCTGCGTCTGTGTATCGACTTCCGCGCCCAGCGCCGTCAGGGCCGCGGCATTCTCCTGCGCACCTGCTTCCAGATCGGCGGCGCGCGCTGCGAGGCTCTCCTTCTCGCTTCGCAGCACATCCATGTCGGCGTTGGTCGCCTCCAGCGCGGTGCGTACTTCGGCCAGCGCGGCCTCGGCGGCTTCGTGTGCTTCGGTGCGCGCCGTGACCTCACGCGCCAATTCGGCGATATGCTCTTCACGCGCGGGCAAGGTCAGGAGCAGCGCCGCCGCTTCGCTTTCGGCGGCAGCCCGTTTTCGTTCCAGGGCATCGCGTTCATCGCGCAAGATCGCGTTCTCATTCGCGATCGCCTCGTTCTTTTCGTTCCGCTCCGCATTCAATTCCGCGATGCGTTGTTCGCGTGTGGAGAGCAGATCGCAGGCCTCCGAATACTGGCCGCGCAACGCGTCCAGCATCATGCCGAGTTCCTCCCGGGCCGCGCGTTCCCCCGACAACTGGGCGGCGTCCGCTTCCGCCTGGGCCAGTTGCGCCTTCAGTTCATTGAAGGCGGTTTCGCGTGCGATGGATGCGGCCTTCAGGGCCGCCGCCTCCGATTCCGCGGCGTCCATGCGGCGCGCCTGATCGGCCAGCTGCGCATCCCGCTCGGAGAGGTCATAGCGCAGCTCTTCCGTGGTGTCGGCCTGTGCCTCCGCGTTGCGGAGTTGTTCCTCGGTCGCGGCCAGCTTCTGCCGCAGGGTGGCCGCTTCCGCGGCGCTGTCCGCGGCCTTGCGGCGTACGGCACCCAATTCAGTGATCTGGGCGGCATGGCCCGCGGCTGCGGTGTCGAGTTCCCGAATCCGAACCCGAGCCTCTTCCAACTGGGCGCGTTGCCCATCGGCCTCCGCGATGGCCGCATCCCGCGAGGCCGTTATTTCGTCCAGCCGCACCTTGGCCTGCTCGGCATCCGCGAGCCGATCCTCCTGAATGCGCGCAAGCTCCTGTTCCAGTGATCTGCGCCTGGTTTGCATTTCCTCCAGGCGCGCAGTCGCCGTGGCGGCCTGATCCTCCGCAGCCTGCGCGCGGCGTTCCCACTCGGCGCGTTCCGCGGCGAGTTCCCGTCGCGCGTCGGCGTCATCATCGTTTTTCTTCACCGCCGCGTCGCGGGCGGCTTCCGCGGCGGCCAATGCCTCGCGGGCCGTGTTGCGTTCGTCCTCGAGCGTTTGCACCCGGCTTTCGAGCGCTTGCGCCCGCAGCGTGGCTTCCGCACCGGCCTCTTGCACGCCCGCCTCGACGATTGTCAGTTTCTCCTGGATGCGATCGCGATCCGCTTCGGCGGCTTCCGCGCGGGCCTGTAGTGCCGCCACCTCCGCGTCCCGCTCCGTGACCAGCGCCTCCTTGGCCGCGGTTTCCGCCTGCGCTGCATCCAGCGCGGTCTGCCACGCCTTTCGCGTGGTCTCCTGTTCTTCCTGTGTTTGTGCGTCCCGGGCATCCGCGGACGCGAGGCGGGCCTCCAGCGCTGCGATCTGCGATCGAAGCGCCTCCACTTCCTTGCGCGCTTCGCTCAGGGCCTCCCCCTGCGCGCTGGCCTCGGCCTGGGCCGCAGCGAGATCACTGTCGAACTGCTCCACACGGCGGTCAGCGTCGCCTTCGCGCACCTGAATCGCGGTCAGTTCCGACTCCAGCCGGTGCACGGTATTGCGCAATGCGTCGCGCTCACGCAGGATTAGGGCACGCGCTTCGTCGTCGCTCTCGCGGTTCGCATCGGCGCCCGCGCGTGCCCCGGCGAGTTCCGCTTCGAGGGCCTGTATACGCCCGCGTTCCGTGTCCACCTGTTCCCGCGCCTTGTCGCGCGAGGCTTCCATGCCACGCAGGCGTTCGCGCAGCCCCTCCGATTCCCGCTCAAGACGTTGGACCGCCTCCTGCATTTGTGCGATTCGGTCGTCGCGCTCCGGAGCGAGTACCTGGAGCAGGGTTTCGAACTGCCGGTTTGAAGCCAGCAGTTGCGAAGTAATGCTGCGTTCACCCTCGTTGACTTCGGCAGTCCATGCGGCGACCGTCGCCGACAGGCGGCTGGCCGTTTCACGGGCCTCCTGGCGCAAGGCCTCCAGGCCCGCGGAAGCGCCGGGGGTGTAGCGTGTGTACGCGCCTTGGGGTAGATCCTGCTCTTCGAGTGCCCGGCGGTGGTGGGCCAATTCGTCCTCGGTCTGGGCGAGCTTGTCCGCCAGATTGCGGCGGGATTCGAGCAGCGCGGTGAGGCGTGCCAGTTCCTGCCCCGCCGTTTCAATGCGCGTGGTCAGGCGCTGGTGCGCTTCGCTGACTTCCTCGCGCCAGGCGGCAATGGTATCGGCGAGGCGCGCCACCAGGTCGTTTCGGGCCTGCGTCATTCCGCGAAGGTACTCCTGCACCGGCCAGCCGGCGGGTTTGGCACAACAGGATTGCATTATAAGAGGCCCGTGGAAACGCGTCAAAGCAGGTGTTTTACCGTCTTCACGCGTCTGTGCCATGCTGGAGAACAGTCCACGAGGAAGCTGGCTCATGTGTGACACAATGGTGCGCGTCCTGAAAGATCGCGTTCTCTTCGCGAAGAACTCCGACCGCGATCCCAATGAGGCCCAGGTGCTGGAGTGGCATCCCCGCGCAAGGCACGCGGCGGGCGCGTCCTGTGCCTGCACCTGGATCCCGATACCGCAGGTGGGCGAAACCCACGCCATTCTGATTAGCCGCCCCTACTGGATGTGGGGCGCGGAGATGGGAAGCAACGAGCACGGCGTTACCATTGGCAACGAGGCGGTGTTCACCACGCAGCCCTACGCCAAAACCGGACTGCTGGGGATGGATCTGCTCCGGCTCGCGCTGGAGCGCGCGGACACGGCTACCGCCGCGGTTGAAGTAATCATTGCCTTGCTCGAGACCCATGGTCAGGGCGGCGGTTGCGGGCATGAAAACCGCCAATTTTCCTACCACAACAGTTTCATCGTGGCCGACGGACGGGGCGCCTATGTGCTCGAAACCGCGGGCCGCGAATATGCGGTGGAATCGGTTCGCGGCGCACGCAGCATTTCCAACGGCCTGAGCATCCCGGGGTTTGCCGAGCGCTACTCGGACCGGATACGAAGCGCCGTGGCCGCGGCCCGTCCGCGCCAGTCCCGCACCGCCTGTCTGGTCAGGCAGGCCACGGGACCCGGCGACCTTTTCGTGGCGCTGCGGGACTATGGTCCCGGCCGCACGACCCCCGCCTACTCCCTGCTGAACGGTGGCATGGGCGCGCCCTGCATGCACGCCGGCGGACTGGTCGCCGCCAGCCAGACCACGGCTTCGTGGGTAAGCGTACTCACACCCGGCCAAGCGCAGCATTGGGCCACGGCGACATCCGTTCCCAGTGCCAGTCTCTTCAAGCCCGTGGTGTTGCAGGTGCCGCTAAACACCGGTCGCCCGCGCGACCATGCGGACACGTCGTTGTGGTGGCGGCACGAACGCTTCGTGCGGCGGGCCATGCGGAATCCGGAAGCCTGCTTCCCGGTCTTTCAGGCCGAACGCGACGCCCTCGAACGACAGTGGTTGGCCGCGCCGCCCGAGACCGGGGTGGCCTTCGCCGAGCACCTGCGCCGGTTGGAAAGCTGGGAGTCGCGCATACAGGATCTCGTGCGGCACGATACCCGGCCCTGCTGGTTGCGCCGCTACTGGCGCAAGCGCGACCGCATGGCCGGGATCCGTTGAACCGCGTCGCGGCCCGAAACTTTGCAGCGGGCCGCCGGTGATCCGCATACTCCCCACTTTGATCCCTATCTCCGAGGAGGCCGCGTGTTCGCTAAGGGTTATATATATACACTGACGGCATTGCTGCTCGCCTTCTTTGCCGTAGTCATCGGGCGCACGGCCTGGATGTCGGATGACGCCTACATCACTCTGCGTACGGTGGAGAACGCCGCGACAGGGCACGGGCTTACCTGGAACACCGACGAACGGGTGCAGGCCTACACGCACCCGCTCTGGATGTTCGTCAACATGGGTGCTTTCGCGGTCACCCGCGAACCGGCCATGTTCCTGACCGGCATCGCCGTGAGCGCCATCACAACCCTGCTGGCGCTGGCGCTGCTCGCCTTTGCGCTGGCGCAGTCTCCCGTGTTGGGCCTGCTTGGGCTGACCGTCTTGCTCTGTTCGCGCGCCTTTGTCGACTACGCGACCTCGGGACTTGAGAATCCGCTGACACACCTGCTGCTTGCGGTCTTCGTCTGGGCCTATCTCCGGCCGAACTGGAGTGCACGGCACATCGGCCTGCTGGCCTTTATTGCCGCGCTTGGCATCCTGAACCGGATGGACACCGCGCTGCTCTTTGGGCCCGCATTGGCCTGGGCCTGGCTCAGCCAGCGCACGATGCGCGCGACCGGCTGGGCGATCGTGGGCATGATGCCCTTCATCGCATGGGAAATCTTCTCGATCATCTACTACGGCTTTCCCTTTCCGAATACCGCCTACGCCAAGCTGGGTACCGGAATCCCCGACGGTGAGATGATGATGCAAGGCATCCACTACTTCCAGTTTACGGCCCAACGCGATCCGCTGACCCTGCCCGCCATTGCGCTGGGGGTGCTCGCGCCGATCTGGCTGCGGCAGCCACGGGCCTGGATGCTCTCGATTGGTACACTGCTCTACCTGTGCTACATCGTGAAGATCGGTGGTGACTTCATGGGCGGCCGTTTCTTCACCGCGCCCTTGTTTCTTGCCACGATCCTGCTGGTTCGCACGCCGCAGAAGTTTCATCCCCTCGCACTGTCGCCCGCCTTCGCCGTGGCGGTCATTCTGTGCCAGCTCGCGCCCTTCGCGCCCTACCAGACCGGATCGGAGTATGGCGTCGACAAGCGGGGTTGGAAGGGCGAGCACGGCATCGGCGACGAGCGCCGCTTCTGGTTCCCGGTGGCCAGCCTCGGGCAGTGGCGTCCGGGCAAAGAAATGCCGACCCATAACTACGCCCAGACCGGCCGCGGCTACCGCCAACACGCCGCGGCCAATCCGGCCGAGCCCAAGCGCGTTGTCGTACACGGCAGTGTCGGCTTCCGCGGTTTCTTTGGCGGGCCGGGTGTACATATCGTCGACTACTACGCCCTGGCTGATCCGCTGCTCGCGCGGCTTCCGGCCAAGTTCGCACCGGACTGGCGCATCGGCCACTTCACGCGCCAGTTGCCCAGCGGCTACGTGGATTCCCTGCAACGTGGTGAAGCGGCCTTGCAGGATCCGGCCCTGAACGAATACTACGGCCATCTGCGCACCATCATCACGGGACCGGTCTGGAGCCTCGAGCGCTGGAAGACCCTGCTCGCGATGAATCTCGGCCGCTACGATCACCTGATCGACCCGGCACCCTACCGCTACCCGGGCCTTGCCCACACCGAATTGGCGGCGCTCACGGAACCGAAGGCCGAGGGCAGTCCCGCCAACGCCCCGGGCAACCGGGCGCTGGGCGTGAATGGGCTGAATATTCGCCTCCCGGAAACGACCCATGCAATGCGTCTTGAGTTGAGTGTGGATTCGACCGACACCTATCACGTGGTGTTCATGAAGGGCGAGGTGCTGTTGGCGCGGGTCGCCGTTGAGCCGACGCTGGTGGCACGCGGAGGGCTGGCCGTGGTCGAGGTGGCGGTGCCGGTGGCGGCGATCCGCGCGGGCTACGACGCGATTCGCATCTATCCACGCGGCGCGGACAAACAGTACGCGATCGGTCACCTGCGCACCCTGTAGGCGCGGGCGCCTTCGCGCGGGTGCCGAGAATCCGTTATCATGCCGGGCGCCGCGGTGCCGCGGCATGCAAGGAGCGGGACATGATCAAGGTTTACCAATCCGATACCGGCCAGTTCGTGCTGGTGCACGCGCCGTCCCAGTCCTTCATCATCGAGAGCAGTCTGGAGGCGGGCTATGCCAAGCTGGAGGCCCATCTCAAGGCCCACCACCCGGAGATGGTGGGCAAGGTCCTGGAGCCGATGGATACCCCTGCCACGCCCGCGCAGAACAGCCGTATCGCGCATCTGGTCCTGTTGGTTGCGCTGGCCCTGCTTCCCTTCGTGTGGCTGCTCGTACTGAATCATTCCCTGGCCAGCCTGCTCACCGATGTGCAGTTTGGTGGCGC
Source organism: Candidatus Hydrogenedentota bacterium (assembly GCA_030430835.1). Taxonomy (GTDB): domain Bacteria; phylum Hydrogenedentota; class Hydrogenedentia; order Hydrogenedentales; family JAEUWI01; genus JAUIKJ01. Next base: position 800 of record JAUIKJ010000116.1, on the reverse strand, counting down.
GGGACCGCGTGTGGAGGCGAAGGACTATGAGTACCTCCGGGAAGACGTGGACCTCCTGCGCCTCGAGCAGAACCGCGTGCTTCAGGCCCTGCACAGCCTGAGCCAGAGCGTCGAATCCATTACCGAGAAATGGGAAGCGCTGGATACGCCCCCGGCCGACCTTTCGGCCGTTGCAGGGGTGGATGAGACGGAAGGGGCAGAGGATGCGGCTGCCCCTGAGGCCGACGCCGTGGCGGATGCGGAAGGTGCCGGCACGGAAACGGACGAGGCCGGCGATGCGCCCGCAGAATAACCGCGCGCGCGGCTGAGCCGGGCAGCGCCATGGCCTTCAATTCACTCGCCTATTTTCTCTTGCTCGGTGCGACCCTCGTGGCTTTCTTTGGCGTGCCCCGAAGCCTGCGTATCCCCGTGCTCATCGCGGCGAGTGTCGTGTTCTACGCCTTCTGGAGCTTGCCCTTCGTCGGGTTGATCGTTGGCATTCTGGCGACGACTCTGAGCCGGAGCTCCTCGGCGAGCACCTCGATGATCGTCGCTATGGTCGCCGCGCCGGAGAGTCCGCTCCCGGTGGAGAATGCGATTCCGATGATCATGGGAGCCAACATTGGCACCACGGTGACCAACACCCTGGTGTCGCTGGGTCACTTCTCTCGCAAGGACGAGTTCGAACGGGCGTTCGCCGTGATTCGTCACGATCAACCGGCCGTACTTCAGGGACGGCACGCCGTCCTCGTCGATCGCCAGCAGCGCGGCCTGCTTGAGCCGCATACTGGCGCCGCGATCGAAGTCGACTTCGGCCACGC
>JAUIKJ010000115.1 GCA_030430835.1 Candidatus Hydrogenedentota bacterium | reverse complement strand
GATGCCGGCGGGCTATGGGGCCGCGGCATTGTTGAGCGCATCGGTGGAAGCGGATGAGGACGGGGTAATGACGGTGGTGCATGGGACCGCGAACACGATCTGGGACGACGAGAAATTCGCGGCGGACTGTGCCGGTTGCCACAGCTCCGCCTTCGACACGCGCGTCCAACAATTCCAGACGGTCGCGCTCGATTGCCACACCTGCCACGGGGTGGTCCCGGTAGCGCACACGACGGACCAGACGCTCGTCCTCTTCGCGGACGACACGCCCCCACCCGCGCGGGTGGAGGCGTCCATCTGCGGGAGTTGCCACTTGCCGGGCGGTAGATCAACATCCACGGGACAACCTTTTGCGAGCAACTTCGTCCCCGGCGACAATCTCTTCAAGGATCTCGACTACGAATTTTCCGACGCCGACCTCGCCGCGATGCCGCCGATTGGACGGCACATCGCGGAGAACATCCGGGACATTGTCATCCTCGGCAAGGACGACACAACGTGCATGACCTGCCACGGAATCCACAACTCGACGACGCTCCGCCACCGGAAACTGGCACCGGCGGAACATTGTTGGACCTGTCACGCGGAGGATGATGTGCGATCGGGTGAATTCACCTACGAACGAAACGAACACAAAGATCAATCGGGTATCCACAAAGGAATCTTCGAATGACCGAAATCAAGGACAAAGTTGAATACGAGCATTTGCCCAAGGGCAAGGTAATGGACGAGACGGACTATGCGATCCGCTACTACTTCACCGAGATGGCGGACGAAAAGCTGAAGGAGTACGATCCCAACTGGGACGACGATCAGCTGATGGCATGGGACGACAACTTTCGTTCGGACGGCAATTTGATGCTGGTGTGTACGGAGCGGGACATCGACGCGGCGGAGTACCGCAAGGTGCTGGAAGAGCACCTGCAGTTCCGGAAATTGGATTGACATCCCGCGAAGACGCGAGATGGCGTGGTTGATTGGCACGCGCGGACGCGTGCACTGGATTCCCGCCTGCGCGGGAATGACGGTGGGGGTGGGGATGGCGGCGGGGTGCGGGGACTACTGAGAGACTTGAGTTCGATGGAGTGGGGTTGGAGTTACCCAGGTTACGCTTGTTCTGAAGATAAACGATTGAGGGCACCCGTCATTCCCGCGAAGGCGGGAATCCAGAGATCGTGAAGAATCACCGTCGAAGGTGGTCATGCTGCGGACGCGGCGGATGGTTTCGGCCGCGTGCGGACTACTGTGGAGGATTGGGCCTTGAGATTGAATCGACTATTGACCGCAGGCGCGCTCAGCTTGGTCGCACCCCTCGCCGCCTTCGCCGCGGACGGCGAGTGGCCGTCCTACGGCGGCACGTCCGCGAACCAAAAATACGCGCCGCTGGACCAGATCACCGCGGAGAACGTGGGGGATCTCAAGGTCGTCTGGGAATGGGATTCCCCGAGCAATGCGCTGGTGGCCGAGGACCGACGCAAGATGACCTTCGCGCACGAGGCCACGCCGTTGATGGTCGGCGGGGTGCTTTACACCATCAGCTCGCACAGCATCGTCGCCGCGATAGACGCCGGCACCGGCGAGACGATCTGGACGCATGACCCGAAGAGCTACGAGGCGGGGCGTCCGACGAACCTCGGTTTCATTCAGCGCGGCGTGGCTTATTGGAGCGATGGCGAATCCGCGCGGCTCTTCTGTCCCACCGGCGACTCCCGCGTCCTCGCGCTCGACGCGAAGACCGGCGCGCCCATCGTGGACTTCGCGGACAATGGCGCGATTGACCTGACGCAGGGCATGCGCCGTGTGGCGCAGAAGCATGTTTACGGCATCAACTCCCCGCCGGTCGTCAGCAACGATGTGCTGGTTGTGGGGTCGATTGTCTTCGATGGTCCATCGCACAAGGAGATGCCGCCCGGCGATGTGCGCGGCTACGATGTGCGTACGGGTGAGCAACTCTGGACCTTCGAGACCGTGCCGCAGGAAGGCGATTTCGGCAACGAGACCTGGGGAAATGAATCCTGGAAATACACCGGCAACACGAACTGCTGGTCGATCATGAGCGCAGACCCGGATTTGGGCTATGTCTACCTGCCCATCGGCACGCCGACGAACGACTGGTACGGCGGTCATCGGCCCGGTGACGGGCTCTTCGGCGAGAGCATCGTCTGCCTCGACATCAAGACCGGCGAGCGCGTGTGGCACTTCCAGCATGTACACCACGGTGTGTGGGACTACGACGTGCCGGCCGCGCCGGTGCTCGCGGACATCACGGTGGACGGCAAGGCGATCAAGGCGCTCGCGCAGATCACCAAGCAGGGCTTCTGCTGGGTGCTCGACCGCGCGACGGGCGAACCCGTCTGGCCGATTGAGGAGCGCCCCGTGCCGCCGGACGGCGCACCCGGCGAAAAGCTCTCGCCGACGCAACCCTTCCCCACGAAGCCCGCGCCCTTCGAACAGCAAGGCGTGAGCGAAGACGACCTCATCGACTTCACCCCGGAGCTCCGCGCGAAGGCGGTGGAGATCCTCAAGCAATTCAACTACGGCCCGCTTTACACCCCGCCGAACACAGAGAAGCCGACGCTCTATGTCCCCGGCTGGCAGGGCGCGGGCAACTGGAACGGCGCGGCCTTCGACCCCGCCACAGGCATGTTTTATATTCCCACGAAGAAGAGCGCGATCACGATGCTCCTGAGCAAGCCCGATGCCGCCCGCTCGAACTTCGATTATGTTGGCCGCGCCGTAATGAGAGTGGAGGGCCCCGACGGCCTCCCGCTCTGGAAGCCGCCCTACTCGAAGGTGGCCGCGCTTAACCTGAACACCGGCGAGTACGCCTGGGAGACGGCCACAGGCGACGGACCGCGCAACCACGAAGCACTGAAGGAACTCAACCTGCCGCCCCTCGGCGATGGTGGGAAAGGCTTCCCGTTGCTGACGAAGACGGTTCTGTTCGTTGCACAAGAATCGCGTGCAAAGCTGCTCTATGCGCTGGAAAAGCAGACCGGCGCGGTCATCGCGGAGATTCAGCTGCCGCACGCGCCGCGCGGCGCGCCGTTGACCTATATGGACGAAGGCAAGCAGTATGTGGTGATGGCCGTGGGTGGCCAGCGCGAACCGGAAAAGCTGGTGGCGCTAGCGCTGCCGTAGGAGATAACGTGGCCCGCGCGGACGCGTGGCCGCTGGTTACATTTGCGCTGCGCGCACTGGATTCCCGCCTGCGCGGGAATGACGGATCCTGGGGTTGGTCATTCCCGCGCAGGCGGGAATCCAGCGATCGCGGCATGATTGCCTAGAATCCGGATCGCAGTCTCGCGCGGTCCAAATCTCAGTGATAAAAAATCTTCTCCTTCCCAAGCGCAGCTTGGGAAGGAGAAGATGCCCAAGGAGTCGAATGGTGCCCTCGCTCAAACCGATCACAGCGGCCATGGCCGCGCTGCTCCTCCTCGCCCTCCCGGCCACCGCGCAACTGCCGGCCGACGCGGTGGACCTCGCAAAGGTAAAAATCGCGGAAACGGTCAAGCCCGCCGACATCGATCCCGTCACCTTGGAGAACGTCGGGGAAGACGCCGAATCCTGGGAATGGAACGGCACGGCCTACCGCGGAAGCGCGGACTCGAAGACCGCTTTCCTCGCCAAGCCTGAGCAGTACACCACCGCGCACTCGGAGAAGCTGTGGGAGGAGAACTTCATCCTGTCCATGAGCCGGGTGTGGTGTCCGGTCACGGACCAGCTCAATCCCGGCGGCCTCTTGGAATGGGAGGCACTCGGCCTGATGTGGGAGAGCTGCTGCACCTTTTGCAATGAGGCCGTGATGGACGAAGATTTCCCCGCCGCGCTCGACCGCCTGAAGGAGCGCGCGAAGATCGCCTACGAGAAGACCGGCGGCGTATACGTAAACGATGCCTCGAGCCCTGTCGAGGGGGCGATACGCGACATGAGCGCCGAGGCGGACGACGCCGATACCGATTGCGCCCTGCTACCCGCGGCACTCAAGGGCCAGCAACTCGAAGCCACCTACAACGGTGGCATCGGACTCATCTTCGAGCACCGCTGTCTCCCGTGTCATCGGACCGGCGGTCTATCGCCGATCAATTTCGAGACGATCGCGGGCATCCGCCAGTGGTCAAAGAACATGAAGACGGCCATTACCACGCCGACCATGCCCCCCTGGCCCGCGCAAAGCGGCTACACGTGCTACTCGGACGCAATGGTCCTTACACCGGCAGAGAAAGACCTGTTGGTCACCTGGATCGACAACCGGTTCCCGATGGGTGAGGGCGACTACACCCCGCCGCCCGCGCCGGAATGGAATATCGGCGAGCCGGACCTTGTCGTCACTGTGCCGGAATATCTCGTACCCGAGGATGCCGTAGAGCATCTGGCGACGTTGGCGATCGACACCGAACTCGACGAAGACCGCTGGGTCGTCGCGAGCGAAGTACGCCCGGAAGATCCCTTCCTCGTCGTCGCCGCGCTTGGTGGCGCGCTCGGTACGTACCTGCCCGGCAATCCGAGCGAGATTCTTCCCGATGGCATGGCACGGCGACTGCAAGCCGGCGACGCGGCAAAGGTCAGGTTGCACTATGTGAAGGAAGCCGGCTGGGACGCCGTCGATATGACCCAGTTCGCCGTGAAGTTTGCCAAGGACCCGGCGTCGATACAATGGGAGGTGCGCGATCAGCGTATCGCGCACGACGACCTGGAGATCCCTGCGGGGGAAGCGGCTTACGAATCCTCGGCGCGCTTTATTCTCCCGGCCGACTGGAAGATCGTGTCGGTTCTACCCAACCTGCGCGAGCGCGGGAAATCGGTGAAGGTCTCTGCCACGCTACCCGACGGCACGAGCAAAGTGCTCGTCAACGTGCCGCATTGGAAGCACAAGTGGCGGCTGCGCTACACCCTGGCCGAGCCCTTCGCCGCGCCGCGCGGCACGGCGATTCAGGTGGACGCCGTCTACGACAACTCCGCGATGAACGTGGACAATCCAAATCCGGAGACGACGGTCACCGAGCCGGCCGAAGTGCTGGAAGTCTATCTCGGTTACGGGGTGGCGGTCGCAGACTGAAGCTCCTTGATCTGCGCGGGTAGCGCGAAGCGGTCGGCGGGAATCTCTACGTTGTGCTCGATGGTATCGAGCGTGAGTTCGATCTCATAGGGACCGCCGCGCGCTTCAATCTTGTGCGGGATCTGCACACCATCGACGGCCTTGTAGTCACTGAGACGGCTTTCCGTCGGCTTGCCATTCTGTGCACTGCGCGAGAGAAAGAGCAGACCGCTTTCCGTATTGTAGTACTGCTCGACCTTGCCGCCGTCCTCCGGCGTGAACACGAGCTTGTGGTAGGCAACGCTGTCAATGCTTTCTTCGCCGGCATATTCCACCGACGAGAAGAACTTCTCCCATTCGCTCAGAAGACTTAACGAGCTTTGGCGCTTCATATCGGCGAAGTCGTCGCCCGTGAGAATGCGCGGTCCTTCGGAGGGGTGCACCTCCCAGGCGACACCATCAGACATCCCGCGTTCCACCGCGCCGAAGGGTCCGAGGAAAATCTCGGTCCAGGCGTTCGGCGGCGCGGTGTAGCTGGTGATGTCCGCCTCGACGCCCATGCCCTTGAGCAGCAGCATGCCAGTGGCCTTCCGGTTCTTCACCTTGGCGATTGCTTCCTTGCCTCCTGCCGCTTCGAGATACTTGGCGATGACCTCCTCGGCAGTGGGTGAATCCGCGGCCTGCGCGACAAGCGTGGGGACGAGGACACAGACGAACAGGACAACAACGGCGGCACGGCGGAGAATGGTGGACATGCTTCGGCCTCCCGAGTGGTATTGGTCACGCCAATCTAACAGGGGAGGCCGAAATTTGCCAGCGAAATTTTGGTGTGCGAAGCGTGGCGACTAGGCGGCCCCATCTTTCTTGGGGCGGTAGATATGCGTGCTGGTTCCGAATACCGCGCCGGCGCTTTCCATCAGAGATTCGCTCAGCGTGGGGTGGGGGTGAATGGTCATGTCGAGATCGCTCGCCAGGGCGCCCATCTCGATGGCCAGCGCACCTTCGGCGATCAGCTCGCCCGCACCCGCGCCGGTAATACCGACGCCGAGAATCTGATGCGTCTCCGGATCGGTGATCAGCTTGGTCACGCCCTCGTTCCGGTTCAGCGTCGTCGCGCGGCCCAGTGCCGCCCAGGGGAAGCGGCTGACCTTCACCTTGCGGCCTGCCGCTTTCGCTTCGGTCTCGGTCAGGCCGCACCAGGCAATCTCCGGGTCCGTAAAAATCACGGCAGGAATCGCCTGTGGCTCGAAGGCCGCGGGTTGGCCCGCGATGACCTCGGCGGCGACACGTCCTTCGTGTGAAGCCTTGTGCGCCAGCATCGCGCCACCGACGATATCGCCGATCGCAAAGATATTCGGCTCTGCCGTGCGGCGCTGGTCGTCCACCTCGATAAAGCCGTGCTTGTCCACGGCGACCTTGGTGTTCTTCAATCCAAGACCGCTCGAGTTCGGACGACGGCCCACGCAGACGAGCACCTTTTCGAAGGTGCGCGTCGGCTTCTTGAGGTCCGCGCCTTCCAACGTCACGGCGATGCCGTTCTTCTGGTCCTTCATCGAGGCGACCTTGGTATTCAGCAGGATCTCCTCAAACTCTTCCTCCAGCCGCTTCGCCAGCGGGCGCACGAGATCGCGGTCCGCACCGGGCAGCAGGCCATCGGTCGCTTCGACCACGGTCACCGCCGAACCCAAGGCCGAATAGACCGAACCCAGCTCCAGGCCGATGTAGCCGCCGCCAATGACCAGCAGGGTACTCGGAATATCCTTGAGTTCCAGCGCCGTGGTCGAGTTCATGATGCGTGGCGAATCGATGAGCGGTCCGAGGATCATCGGGCGCGAGCCCGCCGCGATGATCGCGTACTCAAACTTGAGGAAGTCCTCCGTAATGTCCGACTCGAAGATGGCGAGGGTGTTCGGGTCTTCGAAGTGCGCGCGCCCGCGGATGTACTTCACCTTGCGCGCCGTGGACAACTGGCCAAGGCCACCCGTCATCTGGTCGACGACTTCCTTCGTTGCCGCGCGCACGCGATCGAGATCGATCTTCGGCGCTTCGAAGTTCAGGCCAAAGTGGGCCGCTTCGCGCGCGGCCGTGATCGTGTGCGCCACGTGCAGCAGCGCCTTCGAGGGAATGCAGCCGCGATAGAGGCAGGTGCCGCCCGGGTTGGCTTCGACATCGATCAGGGTGACATCCAGCCCGAGGTCGGCGGCCATGAAGGCAGCGGCATAGCCGCCGGGCCCGCCACCGAGGACGGCTACTTGTGTGGTCAGTGTATCGGCCATGCGGCCTCCTTCTAATGCGTTGGCGTGGGGTTACTGATTTAGGAACAGCGACCAGGGCTGTTCCAACGCCTCGACAATCCAGTGCAGGAAGCGCGCGGCGTCCGCACCGTCGATGACGCGGTGATCGTAAGAGAGGCTCAAGGGCAGCATCAGCCGGGGCACGAACTGGCCCTGCTGGTGCACCGCCTCGATCGCGCCACGGGACACGCCGAGAATGGCGACTTCCGGCGCGTTGATGATCGGGGTAAAGCTGTGGCCGCCGAGGCCACCGAGATTGCTCACGGTGAAGGTGCCGCCCTGCATTTCCTCGATGGCAAGCTTGCGGTCGCGCGCGCGCGCGGCGAGCGCGGGCAGTTCAATCGAGAGCTCGCGCACGCTCTTCTGGTCCACATCACGAATGACCGGAACAAGCAGCCCGTGCGGCGTATCCGCGGCGATGCCGATGTTGATGTACTGCTTCAGGATGAGTTGCTGGTTTTCCAGGTCGACGCTCGAATTGAACTTCGGATAGGTCTTCAGCGCTTCGGCGAGCACCTTGAGAATGAAGGAGGTGACCGTCAGCTTGCCGCCTTCGGCTTCGATGGCCCTGCTGTGTTTCTTACGCGCTTCCTCGAGCGACGTGATGTCCGCCTTCTCGAAATGCGTCACGTGCGGGATGGTCGTCCAATTCTCGGACATACGTTCCGCCGTCTTCTTGCGGATCGCGTTCATCGGCTCATAGGCCACCGGGCCCCACTTGTCACTGCCGTCGGCCGTGGCCGCTGCGGCAGGCGCGGCTGCTGCACGCTTGGGTGCGGGTGCGGCGGCCGGTGCCGCTGCGCGGGCATTGCCGCCTTGGGCAAAGGCCTGTACATCCTGCGCGGTGACGCGGCCACTGGGGTCTGCCGTGGGCACCTGCTGCAGGTCGACA
>JAUIKJ010000451.1 GCA_030430835.1 Candidatus Hydrogenedentota bacterium | reverse complement strand
CAGGTCCTCCTGCGCTTCGCAGTACACACGCAAGGTGATCTCATCCCCCGCGGCCTCCGCTTCGTAGTGCAGGCGGTAGGGAAAGCGGAGCGACTGGCCCGACGCCTTGATTACACCGTCCTCCTCCGCGGACGGCGGGCCCCACACCAGCGCCTGGCTCATGCACCACAGGCCCATCACGCGCATCTGCACGTGGCCGTGGGTCCATGCCGTAACGGGTTCACCCGCCCAGGACAGGGTCCACGCGCCCCCGTGCATGTGTAGCGACAGTGCACCTGCAGTCAGGGTGCAGGCCTGCCGCTTTGCGGCAAAGCGTGCAGCGGCCTCTTCCGGAGCTTCACCCAGATCCGCGGTGACATCGAAGAGTGTGTACGCGCCAGGGGCGAGGGGGGACTGTTCCGACGGAATAAATCCACGCACCGCGATCGCGCGGGCGCCGGTCATGTACTCGGTGTTGTCCGCCTGCAGACCGAGCGTGAAATCGCGGTTCTCATACCGGACCCGGACGGGCGGCAAGGCGTGAGCGCTATCCGGCAGGAGCGTGCATTCGCCCGCGCCGAGCATCGGGGGAACGATATTGGTCCAGGACAAGTCTTTGGGCAAGATCTCCGGGAAGGTGCCGTCATCCTCACCGAACATCCACTCCCGATAGGCTGTCGGCAGCAACAATTGCGAGGCGATCATCCCCAAAGCTACGGGGCGCTCGACCTGCATGCTGGCCTTCAGGCACAACGCGTCGTCGGCGAGCGACAGATCCAGGTGAAGGGTAATGGGCAGGCGCGAAAACTTCCCACGGGCCGTGCAGCTACTTTCCGTGGTGTCGGTCACCCGCCAGTCCGCCTGGGAAGCGTCATGGTGCAGGCCCAGGCTAGAGAAAGCACACTTCCACCCCGCGGGTGCCGTGACCTCCTGGCCATCGAGAAAGAGCGCGATGCGTCCGTGGCTGAAGATTGCTTCGCTCCGGCCGCTGCGCATGGTATGGATGCCGGATTCCCGGCCGATCTGCCGCAGGTAGAAATCGATGGTCGTCTGCGCGGAATCAGGCGAGATCATCAGGCCATGGTCCAGCAGCACCACGCGATCGCACAAGGTATTCACAATGCCCAGGTCGTGCGAGACGAATACGATGGTCTTGCCCGATTCCTTGAGTTCGCCGATCTTAATCCGGCATTGCCGCTGAAATTCCTCATCGCCCACGGCGAGCACTTCGTCCACGAGGAAAATGTCGGGATTGGCATGGACCGCGACCGCGAAGGCAATGCGCACATACATGCCGCTGCTGTAGGTGTCGACCGGTTGGTCGATGAATTCCCGTATCCCGGAGAAGGCGACGATATCGTCGAAGACCGCGTCGACCGCGGCGTGGCGCATGCCGAGGAGTCCGGCATTGAGATAAACGTTCTCCCGCCCGGTAAGCATCGGGTGAAAGCCGGCGCCAAGTTCCAGCAAAGAGGCGACACGACCCGCGACCCGGACACTGCCGCTGCTGGGCAGGGTAACGCCCGCGAGGATCTTGAGGAGCGTGCTCTTGCCTGATCCATT
>JAUIKJ010000450.1 GCA_030430835.1 Candidatus Hydrogenedentota bacterium | reverse complement strand
GCCCAAACGGCCTAATATTGTGTTCATCCTCGCGGATGACCTGGGCTATGGCGACCTCGGTTGCTACGGGCAGGAGAAGATCCAGACACCGAATCTCGACCGGATGGCCGCCGAGGGCATGCGCTTCACCAGCTGTTATGCAGGGAGCACGGTCTGTGCACCGTCGCGTTCTTGCCTCATGACCGGCCAGCACACGGGCCACACCGAGGTGCGCGGCAACAAGCTGGTGCCGCTGCGTCCGGAAGATGTCACCGTCGCGGAAGTCCTGAAAGGTGCGGGCTATCACACGTCCCTGATCGGCAAATGGGGCCTGGGCGAACCCGAGAGCACGGGCATTCCGAACCGCCAGGGCTTCGACGCATTCTACGGCTACCTGAATCAGCGCCACGCACACACCTATTACCCCGAGTACCTGTGGCGCAACGGGGAAAAGGAAGCCCTCCGCAATGTCGAGGTCAAGTACAACGTGGCCGAAACGCGGCTCGACTACAGTCACGATCTTTTCGCCGAGGAGGCCCTTGGGTTCCTGGAATCCCACCAGCATGATCCCTTTTTCCTGTACCTCGCGCTGACCATTCCGCACACGAACAATGAACGGGGCCGTGAAACCGGCGACGGCATGGAAGTGCCGGACTACGGCGTATACGCGGATCGCGACTGGCCCGATTCGCAGAAGGGGCACGCCGCCATGATCTCGCGGATGGACCGCGACATCGGCCGATTCCTCGAAAAGCTGAACGATCTTGGGCTGGATGAGGACACCATCGTGTTCTTCACCAGTGACAACGGCACGCACAAGGAAGGCGGCGCGAAGCCGGAGTTCTTCCAGAGCAGTGGACCGCTGCGCGGCATCAAGCGCGATCTATACGAAGGCGGCATCCGCGTGCCGGGAATCGTGCGCTGGCCGGGCCACGTCGAAGCCGGCACCGTGAATGACACGCCCTGGGCATTCTGGGATTTTCTGCCGACGGCAGCGGCCCTCGCGGGCGCGGCGGTACCGGAGGGCGTGGACGGGATCAACATGCTCCCGACAATCCTGGGCAAGCCGGAGGAACAGGCCGTGCGCGACTACCTCTACTGGGAATTCCATGAGGGCGGCTTCAAACAGGCAATCCGCAAGGGCGACTGGAAGGCGGTGCGGCCCGGCACCAAGGACGCCATTGAGATCTATGATCTGCGTTCGGATCTCGGCGAAACGAAGGACCTCGCGGCAGCGCATCCAGAGAAGGTGGCGGAAGCCGAGCGAATCTTCACCGCCGCCCGGACACCATCAGCGGACTGGCCGACGCCGGGCGAAGTGGGCAAGAAGAAGTAGCAGCGCCACCACGCTCGCCAGGTCACCCCGCAGTCCCGCGCGGGTCTGGCCTGTGCCGGAACAGCCGCAGGCGGGCAACGCCGCGTCCACCTCCAGGGTCACTGCAAAAGTACCGAACTGCGGGGTATCGAAACTGACCACGGCCGGATCAGCAGCACTTGCGCGAACCTGCTTGATACCCTCGTCCAACCAGGCCTGCGACTCGGGATCGAAACGCCAGACCTTCAAA
>JAUIKJ010000114.1 GCA_030430835.1 Candidatus Hydrogenedentota bacterium | reverse complement strand
GCGCATCCGTCCCACGGAACTCCGACGAGTCGCCCACGGTCTCGCCGGTCAGCGCATTGGCCACGGCCGAAAGTTGGAGTTCGAAGGCTTCGCCATCCCCCGTGTCGATCTGCAGGGTGATGGCTTCATCGGCCAGGCGCACCGGGTTCTCCGCTTCGCCATCGAGCATATAGAGCGTCAGCGCGCCGGCCGCCGTATCCAGCACGATCTCGACGTGCGCGACATGGTCGCCCAGCGCAATCAGGCTGCCGCCGTGCGGCGCCACATGGTGGTGGCCATGGTGGGCGTCGTCCCCATGCTCATGATCATCTCCGTGATCGTGGTCATCGCCATGCGCGTGATCATCTCCGTGATCGTGGTCATCGCCATGCGCATGATCATCTCCGTGATCGTGCGCGTCTTCAGTCGCTTTTCCAGCGGGCGGCGCCGTTTCCGGCGGCGCACTGGAGCAGCCGATTACGATGCCGGCGATGGTGAGGATGAGTATAGTGCGGAATCCCGCTGCCTTGACCAGAGTGTACCGATAAAATCCTGAATTCTTCGTCATGATTGTGAATTTTCCTTTACCTTTGCCGTCCGGTTTGACGAATGACGATGCTATCAGTCCGGTGGAAGGGACTGCCAGTTTGGTGCGCTGACCCGTGCAAGACAGTAGAGGTATGCGATCCGGGGTGGCCGGGGCGCAGGAATGCATAACACGGGAGAACAGAAATCATGTTTCGAAAATCACCAGCGCTATCTCTTGCTCTCGCCGGCGCCGTGACGGCGGCCCTGGTTGCGTGGGCGCCCGTTGCCGAGGCCCAGAGCCGGGGCATCTCGCGCCCCGGCGTGAACCGCACCCCGCAGCGGGCCAACATCAAGCCGATTACCCGCAGCAGTGCGCGCCCCAGTTTCAATGCAGGTCGCACATCGTCCGTGTCGCGCAGCAACGCGCGTCCCTCCGGCAGCGCCCTCAGCCGCCTGGGCAACACCCGTGGCAGCAGCCGCGCACGCGGTGGAGCACCGGGCGCCGACAGTGGCAACGGCAGAAACCTGAACAACCTCGGTGCCCTGTTCAACAACGCGCGCGGCAATGCTGGAAACTATCGGGGAAACGGCTGGGGCAATGGTCGCTTCCCGATCGCCGAATATTTCTTGGGTGAATACGACCGCCGCGTAAACTACCACGACCCCTACGAGCATCTGGCCGATGCGTACCGTGATGCCGCCATCGCCAACGCGGTGGTGAATGTAGCCGGCATTGTGAGCAATGCCGTGGTGCAAAGCCGCCAATACCGCTATCAGCAACCCGGCTATACCGCCGCTGCTCCCGCGGGACCGCGTGGCCACGTGGAGCGGCAGAAGGTTCTGGTGCGCGAAGGCCACTATGAGGAATACACCGTCGAGGTGCCTGGGCACACGGTGGAGGCGACGGGTGAACGCGTATTGCCGCACACCGAACGCCGCCAGCGCTGGGTCGAACCGGTCTACGAAACCCGCGAAGTCTGGGTGACCGAGCCCTAGAAGCCCTACAGACGACACGCGCCCGTGGCACTGCAAGGTGTCACGGGCGCGTTCGGTTTGTCCCTGTCCCGCGATTTGCTATAGCCTCTATTCGCGGACACAGTGGAGAGACGATACGATGCGGGCGAATGACGCAGGTGCAGTGATCGAAGCGTGGCGCGGTCTTCTCGGTGAAGATGCGGTGGACGCGCGCGACGAGACTCGCGCCGGCTACGCGCGAAGCACGGCGGCGGCCGGGGCCATGCCCACCTGTGTGCTCTATCCCAACACCACCGAGCAGGTCGCCGGCATCTTGAAAATGGCCTCGGTGCACCGCGCGCCCGTGCATCCCATTTCGCGCGGTTGCAACTGGGGCTATGGCGACGCGTCGCCTCCCGGTGACGGGGTGGCGATTGTCGACCTCGGGCGCATGAACCGGATCCTCGAGATCGATTCAGAGCTTGGCTACTGTGTGATTGAGCCGGGGGTGACACAACAGCAACTCTTCGAAGCGGTACACCGCGATGCGCCCGGGTTCTGGATGGATGCCACCGGCGCGGGACCCGGCGCGAGTATCGTCGGGAATATTCTCGAGCGCGGATTCGGACACACGCCCTACGGCGATCATGTCCGCACCACCTGCGGTTTCGAGGTTGCCCTGCCCAACGGCGAAATCCTGCGCACGGGGCTGCATCACTTTGAAGGTGCGAAGGCGGCTCCCGTGTTTCCTTACGGCCTCGGGCCGATGCTCGACGGTCTGTACTCACAGTTTGGCCTGGGGATCGTCACCAAGGCCTGGGTCTGGCTTTGCCCGAAGCCCGCCGCCTTCCGCTTTTTCTGGCTCAAGGTGCCGGATGAAGGCGCGCTGGAGGCGCTGGTCGAGCGGCTGCGGCCCCTGCGGCTCGCGGGCGTGCTGAACAGCGCCGTCCACATTGGCAATGACTTGCGCGTGCTCAGTGCAACGCGCAGCTATCCCTGGGATCTGACCGGCGGCACCACGCCGCTCCCGCCCGAGGTCCGCGCAACGATCCGCAAGGAGGCCGGCGTCGGCGCGTGGAACGTCTCCGGCTCACTCACCGGCACCAAGGATCAGGTGCGTGGGGCAGCGAAGGCGCTGCGCAAGGCGATGGCCGGATTGGCCCGGGTCTACTTCATCGACGACGCACGCCTACGGCTGGTGCAACGCGCGGCACGCCTGTCCGGAAAGTTGGGCAAGGGCGCCACGCTGCGCCGTCAGGTCGCGGCGCTCGTTCCGAACTATGGCCTGCTCAAGGGCACCCCCACGGACCATCCGCTGATCAGTACGCAATGGCGTTTGCGCAACCCGAGCGGTGCGCCCGCCGATCCGCGGGACGTGGGCAGCGGCCTGCTGTGGCTATCGCCCACCGTGCCCGCGCGCGGCCGCGACGCCGTGGAACTGGTTCAGGGACTCGAGAAAGTATTCGCCGCGCACGGATTCGACCTGCCCCTCAGCCTGACGCTGATCAACGAGCGCGCGATGGTCGGCGTCATCAACGTTTCCTACGACCAGCAGGTTGAAGGGGAGGCGGTGCAGGCGACGGCCTGCTACGAGGCGGCACTCGCGTTCTGCATGGAGCAGGGCTTTGTTCCCTACCGCACCGCATTGGCCGGATCATCCCGCTTCCACGACCCGGCGGATCCCTTCTGGAAAACCGCCGCCGCCATCAAGCGCGCCCTCGATCCGGGGAACATCGTCTCGCCCGGCAAGTTTATGCCGACCAATGACGGGGAAGACCAATAACGCGACAATAGATTGACGTCTTCGTCAAGGTAGCGCAGGATCTTCTGTGTCACCTCGACCGAAGGGAGAGGTCTTAGATTTCTCCCTTCGGTCGAAATGACAGCGCCGGATGAATGCGTAGATACGTATCACATCGCATACACCGAAGGTGTTGCGCCTTCCAGCCCAGGCGTTGTCCCAGCGCAAGCTGCATTGGCCGGATCACATCGCATACACCGAAGGTGTTACGCCTTCCAGCCCAGGGTTGCCGACCATCGGGAGGCTACCCTGGGATCTGGAATCGGTGGGTTCAACCCTGAAAGGGTTGTGCCGGGCTAATCCTTTCCGCCGCTCCAACGTTGCAGCACGGCGAAAACCGCCATACCTGACACACACCCGAGCAAGGTCACCACCGTCGCCAACAGGCTCAGCGCATACACGAGACCACTCGGCCCGTAGTGCATCAAACTGAAGAGGCGGACGGAGAGCGGCGTCCAGCCCGGTGGCGCGACGAGCAGCACAGCGTCCACCTCCCCGAAACTGAAAACGAAGAGCAGAAACCACACCCCGGCAATCCACGGCGCGACGCCGGGAAGCGTCACCCGGAGCAGGCGACGCCCATGTCCCGCGCCAAGGGTCGCGGCGGCATCCTCCGTATGGCGCGCGCGCAGGCGCAGTGCAACATAGAGGCCTGCGTGCGCGAAGATGACATAGCGCAGGACGCAGGCAATCACCATGATGCCGAAGGAATCGTAGATCGCCCCCCGCCAGCCGGGGGCATTGAAGCCGTAGATCAGGCCGATACCCAGCACTGGACCCGAGACGAGATAGGGGAGCGCGCTGAGCCAAGCCAGCCCACCAAGCCGCCCGCGCGTGCCCAGCGCAAGGGCGAGCCCGAGCGCCGTTCCTCCGGTCGCGGCGCCCGCCGCGAGCAGCAGACTCGTGCCGAGTTCCTCCCAGGCCGTGGCCCAGGCGTCGCCGAGATTGCCCATGGGCCACGCCTTCACAAGCAGCATCGACACGGGCAGAAATAAAAGAATACCAACACAAACCAACAAGAACCACACGCCAGAAAAACCAGTGAGCGACGGCAATGAAGCGCTGCGGCTCGATCTCGATCGCATTTGATGCGAAACCCAATACAGCCACAAACCGCCAATCACAACACCAAACAGCGCCAGGGGTGTCGCATAATATAGCGCCGCACTCAGCGTCGCACCTGTCGAGAAGCGGCTGTAGACCTCGAAGCTGTAAACGGGGGTTTGCAGGAGCGACGGCACCGAGAAGGCCAACAACGCGAGCAATGCGACGAGAACGGCCCCCGCGCTGATGCCCGGCAAGAGGAGCGGCAGCACCACCCGCGACCACGCCGCACGGCGTCCGCCAACAAGACGCGCCGCCTCATGGATCTGCGGGTCCAGTCCGCGCATCCCGGCTCGCGTGGCGATTAGCGGAATCGGATAGAGCCCCAGCGCCATCACGATGACTGCGCCGGGAAGCGAATAGACCCCCAAGTTCGCGGGCCCCTCAAAGGCCTGTCCGAGCGCGCGCCCGAGGATCCCGTTGCGGCCAAGTACATCAATCCACGCCATCGCCAGAACATAGGGGGGAATTGCCAAGGGCGCGACGAGCAGGAAGAACAACACACGCCGAAGCGCACCCCCGCCATACCCCAACGCCGCCCCCAGCGGCGCCCCCAGCAAAGTCGCCACCCCGGCGACGCCCAGGCACAGCACGACGCTGTTGACCAACGCCTCAGGCATCGCCACACATCACAGGTCCGCCGGGAGGGCGAGCGTCCCCGCGAGCCGGTCGCTTACCCAATCGCCGGGCGTTCGGCATAGCAGCGGATTTCATAGACCCGCGCTTCCGGATTGCCGTTCGTCGCGGTGACGTGCAGCCGTAGGGCGTGCGCCTGCACCGCCGCGAAATCGTGGCGCCGCAGGCGCTGATAGTTCCCTTCAACGCGTACCAGCTCCGTCCATTCGCCGCCGGGTTCTGTCTGCGCCAGCAGTGCGTAGTCTCGCACCGTCTCCGGTTGGGCCTTGCGGACCACGCGATTCTTCACCCCGGCATGTTCCGACAGCGTCAACTCCCGATGGAAGCCCGAGTCGAATAGCAACTGCACATGGCCAATGGTCTGCGGCGTATCCCAATCCAATTCGATCCACGCGCCATCGCCGGTCATCGGTCCGCCCCAGCGGTTGCTCCAACGGCCCGGCAGGTCGCGTGTCTCTCCGGTGGTGATGTGTTCTGGCGCGCTCTCTTCGACGGAACCCGAAGCCTGTATCGACGCGCTTCGCGCGAGATCCTTCGGGTCGCTGTTCTTCACCATGCGGACCGACTGGTCATCCCGGATCAGCGCCTGCTGCAGATCGCGAATCGCGGCGCCATCGCCAATCAGATCTTTCGGCACGATTCCGCGCTTCGCGCAAAAGGCGGCTGCGGTGCCCACGGCCTGCCCTGCCACGGCACAGGTTCCCATCACACGCGAGGAGGTGAAGGCAACGTAGGTCGTGCTGATATTGCGCCCGGCCATAAAGAGGTTGGGGACGTTCTTCGAGTGCAGCGACCGCAGGGGGATGTTGTAGGGCTCGGCGATCTTGGTTTGCCGCGCCGGCTTCTTGTCCGTATCGTCAAATCCCTGCGAGGGATGATCGTCGAAGGGCCAGCCGCCGATGGCGACGCCGTCGGTCAACGCGATATAGCCGCCTTCCATGTCCTGCTGCGTCATGATGTAGTCGCCCACCATGCGCCGGCTGCCGCGCTTGCCGGGAATCATGCCGATCCAGTCCATGCCCCAGTTCGCGCTGTCGGGGTGTTCGCCCGAATTCTTGATGTAGTCCCACACGCCCATCACGATGGAGAGCAGTTCCTTGCGGATCATCTCGTTGTCGACGATGGGATTGTGCTGGCCGCCCCACTCGATCCACCAGTAGCCATACTCCCAGGACCGAATGCCACGGAGCTTCAGCTGTTCCTTGGTCACCTTGCGCGCCCATGCCGGTGGGGTGAAGGGAATGGGTTCGCCGTAATCCTTCGACGTGAAGAGAATGCTGCTGCCCAGGGTCTCCGGACCCGCTTCTTCCGGCGCAAGCGATTCGCCAAACTCGTCACGGCCCTCGTGGCCCAGCCGGAATTCCGCACCCGCTTCCCGCCCCAGGCGGCAGTCGCCGGTGCAGTCCGCGTCGATGTGGTAGAGCTGCTCCGTCTTGTCACAGCGGGCCCAGACCGTATTGATCGCCGTACCCGCCATCTCCACGGCGTAGACGACCGTATCAAGCAAGAGCGTAATGTTCGGCTCGGATACAACCTTGTCGTAGAGCAGCAGGTCCCACAACTCCCAGGCGTAATGCGGGTTCTGGACCGCGTTGTCGAGGCGCAGTTCCTCCAGGATGCCGCCCTCGCGCCAGCCCGCGCGGCCGCCGTGGCAATCCGCGCCTACGATGTGCATGCGAATCTCGCTGCTTGCGTTGCCGCCGAGGCGGCTGCGATCCTGAACCAGCACCACCTTTGCACCATTGCGTGCCGCGGCCAGGGCCGCACACACGCCCGCCATGCCGCCACCGGCCACGAGCAGGTCACAGGCGAGGTCGCGCTGCGCCATATTTGGATTCGCGGCGCCATGGTCCACGGTGACGCTGGCAGGCGTCCCGGGGGTTTGTGCGGCCTCGGCCACCGGCGGCTCACCGGCCTGTATCAAGAGCGAATAGCCGCCCGCACCCGCAACGCCCCCGAGAAAATCGCGACGCTTCATGACCATACTTAGTTCCAACCTTCCCGGATGACCTGGAGTCCGCCGCGCGCCACGTGCTCCGCGCTCGGCGCCATCTCCCGCCAGATGCAGGTGGCGCCCGCAAGTTCCGGCAGCCAGCTGCCGAAGGCTTCCACCGTGAGCCAGCCGTCGTAGCCGATCTCTTTCAGCGTCCGGAAGGTCGTTTCGAAATCGATGTGACACTCGCCCGGCGTCGCGCGATCATTCGCAGAGACATGGACATGATTGATGCGCTTGCCGCCGGTGCGGATGGCATCCGCGAGTCCCTTCTCTTCGATGTTGGCATGGAAGGTGTCGTACATTTGACCAACACAACCGATTCCGACCGCATCGGTAATCTTGGAGATGTCGTCCTGGCAATTAACGAAATAGGTTTCGAATCGGTTCAACGCCTCCACCGAGATCAGCACCCCGGCTTCTTGTGCATACTCGCCGAGGGCATGTAGTCCCTCGACACACCATTTCTTCTCATCGTCGCTGGCGCCGCGGCCCACCAGCCGGCCCACCGGACTGTAGATCGGACCCGCCAACACTTCCGCGCCGACGGTCACGCAGTTGTCCACGCAGCCCTTCAGGAAATCGAGACCCGCCTGACGCGCGGCCGCGTCCTCGCCGATCAGGTTCGCGTCTTCGGGCAGGCAGGCCACGACCGTACGATCCAGACCCAGGTTGTCGAGCTCGCTGGCGAGCTGCTTCCAGGGCGATCCGTCCAGCGCGAACATCGGCAGTTCCACACCGTCATAGCCCCATTTCTTGATGTCGGCCAGGAGCGGGAAATGCTCCTCGACCGTCGCGCCCGTCCAAAGCAACAGGTTCATACCGGCTTTCATGACATGACTCCTCCCGCGACCGCGGATGAAAACGATTGAATCCCCCGATCTTTCGCGACGCGGCGGCGATTGTCAAGCCGGCCTTTCGGCGCCCCCCTGCGCCTTGCTAGAATCGAAGCACTTCTTGACCTCAACCCGGCAGTACCCCTCATGAGCCTGAGCATCATTCCCGGCGTCAAGGCCGACCCCATACAGTACCGCTATTCCTACCCATGGCTCTTTCGCCTGATGGCGGAGGAGGGGGTGCACCACCTGCAGGTCGGTACTTTCTTCGAGTTCTACCAGTTGCCCGACAGCTGGTTCACCGAATTGCGTGCCACGGCCGCGGACCACGGCATCACCATCTCCAGTCTCTTTACCGCGCACCGGGAACTCGGCGGCTTCTTTCGAAACGATCCGCGCTGGGAGGCGGTGGCCCGGAAAAACTTTGACCG
>JAUIKJ010000113.1 GCA_030430835.1 Candidatus Hydrogenedentota bacterium | reverse complement strand
CGGGGAATTCCGCGAAGACCACGACATCCGCTTCCCCGTGCATGTGCTCAACACCCGCGCGCCGGATGCGCTCTACGGGGCCCTGCGTACAGAGGTCAGCGGCGCGCTGCCCACGACCATC
This sequence comes from Candidatus Hydrogenedentota bacterium, assembly GCA_030430835.1. Taxonomy (GTDB): domain Bacteria; phylum Hydrogenedentota; class Hydrogenedentia; order Hydrogenedentales; family JAEUWI01; genus JAUIKJ01. The sequence continues at coordinate 8,328 of JAUIKJ010000113.1, read as the reverse complement.
ATCTACAACAAGATGGGGAAAGTGGTCCATGTCTGGGAGCGTGACACGACCTACGACGAACTCGCTGGCGCGGTCAAGGCCCTGCTCTAGGCCCCTCGTCCAGGACGGCTAGAAGTAACCCAGTGTCTCGAGCTGGGTGCGTTCTTCTTCGCTGATGGTAGCCGCATCGCCGGACTCGAAGTGCATCGCTTCGCGCTGGGCGCGCTCCCAGGCCAAGCCCTGGGCCTCGATGTAGTCCGCGAGCACCGGCCGGAAGGGCAGGATGTTGGCCGTTTCCCCGGGGTCCACTTCCAGGTCGTAGAGCGCGCGCAGGCCGCCCGCAGGATCCACGATGAGCTTGTAGCGCGGGGTACGATAGGCCACCTGCGGATGCTGGCACTCGGCCTGCATCCGGTTGATCACGCCCGTGTAGACCAGGTCGTCCGGACCGAAGAGGCTGTGTCCCGGCAGGTCCGCGGCGAGTGGCGCATCAAGCAAATCGGCCACGGTGGGCGCAAGGTCCACCGTGTGTACGAAGGATTCCGCGATGCCGGCCGGGCCGGTGCCTTCGGTACCGAGGACGTAGACGAAGGGCACGTGCACCTGAGATTCGTAGGGCGCATCGCTGTGGCCCAGATTCCCGTGTTCGCCGAAGGATTCGCCGTGGTCGGACGTGATGAGAATCGCCGTGTCTGCACCGAGGCCGTTGGCCTCGAGCATGGCGAATACCTCGCGCGTCATGTCGTCCGCGTAGCGCACGTTCTCGTCGTAGCGGGCGCGCAGCTGCTGGATGCCCTCATCCGACATCGGCGCATTCCCAATTTCCGCATCGTGCATCGCCACGTCGTCCGGCGGGATCTGCTGATGAACATCCTTGCTCATGGTCTGGTCATGCGGGTTGCCGACGGCGTAGGGCGCGTGCGGCGGAAAAAACTGCAGGTAGAGGAAGAAGCGATCCGCGGCATGGCGCTCGACAAACTCGCGCGCCTTCACCAGCACCACTTCGCTGCCGCGCGATCCGCCGGTCGCCTGCGTCGGGTACACGTATTCGTAGGTATCGAAGCCGCGCGCGAGACCGTTGCGCGGGCTAAAATAGGGGTTCTCGGCGATGCAGCCGGTGGCGATACCGGCGGCCTGCAACTGCGCCGCGAGGGCGGGGACGGCCGTGCTCAGGGCGTCGCCCTGGTGGTTCACGCCGTGCTGCACGGGGTGCAGGCCCGTCAGGGCGCTGACGATGGATGGGTAGGTCCAGGAGGAGTGCGTATAGGCCCGGGTGTAGACCATGCCCTTTGCGGCCAACGCATCCATGAAGGGCGTCACGTCGCGATAGGCGCCGCCGAAACCCGTCGCGTCGGCCCGCAGGGTATCGTGCACAATCACGACGACGCGCTTGACTGCGGGTTTCTCCACGGCCTTGCGCACGGTGCCCCCCAGTCCGGCGACAGACTGAAAGTGCAGGGCCGGTGCTTTCCAGACGGCGGCCTCGTTGCCGCCCGGATGATCGAAGACAAGGCGGAACGGGGCATCGCCCCCAAGCTCCAGGGCGGCGCCTTCCGGGCTGACCTCGATGGTCGCTGATCGGAGGCCGGGAAAGGCGTCCTGTTCTACGCGCACCGGACCGGCGGCGGTGGCCGCGTGCAGGGTGATAGCCTCCTTGTCCTGTGGGTCGACCGGCACGACCACGCGTGTACCGGGAGACAGAGTCATCGTATCACCGGCAAGAGTCACCGCGGGCGCGGGGGCCGCGAAATCGGGATCCCCTGCCTCGGGCGGCAACAGGGCAAGGCCCTGGATGCCAAAGGCCACCGCGCGGCCGTCGGCGGCATCACCGCCACGCCCCACATCCGCGGCGGAAACACAGTAGTGGCTGAGGAAGGTCAGGGTGTTCTGTCCGGATCGCATGACTGCGGCCGGCACGGCGACGGCGAATTTCTTGAATGCCCAGCCCTCTTCCTTGGTAAAGGCGCAGGTGCCGAGGCGCGTGCCGTTGAAGACGAGGTCCACGCGCTGCGGTTCGTAGCGCTCAACGGCGTGCGGGCGCAGGATGAGATGGAGGATCAGGTCACGCGGCTCAAGCACGAAGAGTTCCAGTTCCGCGTTGATGGAGCCGGCCCACAATGCATCACTGTGCTCGATGAGGTCGCCCGAGTAGGGCGTGCGCCAGCCGCGCCCAAGAAGATCCAGGAAGCGCGGTTGGTCATACCGGACGGTGCCGGGCTCGCGATATTCGAGGCGCGGGGTGTCCGGCGCGGCGAGGTTGATGGACGTTGAACCGGGCGCTGCCGGCAGCGCCATCGTGGCGATCAGGATGGTTTGCAGGATCATGCTTCGCCTTTCCTGGCGTGTGCCGAATGTCTAGTAGGACTGCGCGGCCACGACGCGGTATTTGCAGGGTTTTCCGGTAATCATGCAGGCGCCCTCTTCTTCTTCCGCGTCGAAGGGGATACAGCGCACGGTCGATCGGGTGTCGTTCTGCAACTGCTGCTCCACCTCGGGGTTCTCATGATCGAGGAAGACCCGGAAGAATCCGCCTTCGCCGATCCGCGCCTTGTACTCGTCGTAGCTGTCGACGGTATGGGTGCTCGCTTCGACACGCGCCTTGGCCTTCGTGAAGAGATTCGCCTGAATCTCCACCAACATGGCTTCGAGTTTTTCGCGCAGGCCGTCCATCGGCATGGTGGCCTTCTCGCCGGTGTCCCGGCGCACCACCACCACCTCGCGGTTCTCTACATCGCGCGGACCGATCTCGATCCGGACCGGCACGCCCTTCAGCTCCCACTCGTTGAACTTGTAGCCGGGCTTGTACTGGTCGCGATCGTCGAGGTAGTAGAAGAGCGGATCCCAGCCTTCCACCATCCCGCGTGCGCAACCCAGCACGGCGTCCATCTGTTCGTCGCTGCGCCAGATGGGGACAATCACGACCGGCCGCGGCGAGAGGCGCGGCGGCACCACGAGGCCCTGGTCGTCGCTATGCGTCATGATCATGCCGCCGATCAGTCGGGTGGACACGCCCCAGCTCGTGGCATGCACGTACTTGAGTTCCTTGTCCTTGTCCTGGAACTTCACGTCGAAGGCCTTCGCGAAGTTTTGGCCGAGGTGGTGCGAGGTGCCCGCCTGCAGCGCCTTGCCGTCCTGCATCAGGCCCTCGATGCAATAGGTGTGCAGCGCGCCCGCGAACTTCTCGCGATCGGTCTTGCGGCCCACGAGCACCGGCATCGCGAGATATTCCTCGGCGAACTTCTGGTAGATACGCACCATCTTCATGGTTTCTTCTTCGGCTTCTTCGTGCGTGGCGTGGGCGGTGTGGCCCTCCTGCCAGAGAAATTCCGTGGTGCGCAGGAAAAGCCGCGTGCGCATTTCCCAGCGGCACACGTTCGCCCACTGGTTAATCAGCAGCGGCAGGTCGCGGTAGGAACTGATCCAGTTGCGGTAGGAATCCCAGATGATCGTCTCGGACGTGGGGCGCACCACCAGCGGCTCTTCGAGCTGCTTGCCGCCGCCATGCGTCACTACCGCGCACTCCGGCGCGAAGCCTTCCACGTGCTCCGCTTCCTTCTTCAGAAAGCTTTCCGGGATGAACATCGGGAAGTAGGCGTTGACGTGCCCCGTCTCCTTGAACATTCGGTCGAGGTGCTGCTGAATCTTCTCCCAGATGCCATAGCCGGTCGGCTTGATGACCATGCATCCCTTCACCGGCGAATGCTCCGCCATCTCCGCCTTGAGTACCACGTCGAGGTACCACTGGGAGTAGTCTTCACTGCGCGCTGTAATGCCTTTGGCCATGGGGACTCCTGGGAGGAAAATGCGGCGAAGGCCGCGTAGAATCAGGGGAAACGAAAGGCCGGATCATAGCACAGCCCGGCGGCGTGGGGTCCAGTGAAGCGTGCGCCGCTGAATCCTCCCGGGCAGCCGCGCGGTCCAGTGAATGCACACCCAAGCTTCGGGAAAGGAGCTCCCCCATGCGCCGATTCGATGCACGATTCGTGGACGATGCCCTCGCAGCCATTCGCAGTATCGAAACCGGACAGCAACCGCGCTGGGGGCGGATGACGCCGGCGCAGATGTTTTCCCATATGCGCACCGCCATTCGCTACGGCCTGGGCAAGGAAGAGCAGACCCCGAATGAGGGCGGTTTCTTCGGGGGCTGGATCGCCGGGCCGCTGATTCTCAACGGCATCATCAAGTTGCCGAAGAACGCGGAAGCGCCGAAGATGTACGACACGGCGCTGCCGGAAGCCACCCCGGAAGAACTCGAAGCGGAGATGCGCGAATTCCTCGCCGCGCTGGAAGCGGGCAAGACGCCGCCGCCCCATCCCTTTTTCGGCGATATCGGCGCGCGGGGGTGGGAGAAGCTGAACCTGGTCCACCTCGATCACCACCTGCGCCAGTTCGGCGCGGTGGGTCCGGACTTCCTGCAGGGCTAAGCCTTAGGCGTTGAGGTCCAGCAGGCGGGGCTGGATCGTGTCGCCGCCGCGATAGGGCGGCGCGTCGCGGACCACGGGATCGGCGAAGCCGATGCTGACGAAGGATTCGTAGGGCCGGCCGTCCACTTCCTTGGTTTCCTTGCCGATCACACCCTGCTTGAGCAGGGTGGCCAGCATTTCGAGGAAATGTTCTTTCTCTTCCTCCGGAAGCGCGTGGTAGTTGCCCACGATGTTCCGGCTGCCCGAACTGAGGTCGAGCACATCGTCGATGGCGGCGAAGGCGGATGGTGCGGCGGCTGGGCGTGCCGGGGGCACGTATGCGGGCACCCCGCTATGTACTGGAGCAAGTTGCATCCTTGCGGCTCCTGATAATTGCTGGCGAATCCTTTCGCCAGGGACTTTATCGGCGGCACCCACCCGGCACTTGAGTCGTGATAGCTTTCGTAGTTTGCGTAGCTTGTCTATCCTGCGTCGAAGGTTTTCCCTTGACACACGCTATCCTTTTGCTGTACAAGGATTAAGGTCTAAAATCGGGTTTATTGTGTGACGGGTGGTTCCCACGCGAGCCGCCACCGTCTTGGTCGTGTACTGGGGAGCCCCGCGCGTATGATCGTCATGACCCTTGGCGAATCAACGTGGATGAACGGAAGAGGGACCTGAGCAATGCGTGTAGTAACCGGATGGTGTAATACCAAATCCGTTCCTGTCTTCTTGCTGGCGCTGATGTGTGCAGCATCCGCCTGGGCGCAAGCGCCCACGGTGGACCCCGGCGATCTCGTCGGTGTGTTGCGCACCCTGGAAGCGCCCGCCGCGACAGAGTCCCCCCTGTTGATACAAACTGAGGAAGGCTTCCTGCGCTTCCTTGGTGCGCCTGCGGGCGGTGCCTTTGCGGCGCGGCCGGCCACGGCGAAGGCCGCCGGTGCGGCCGGTGTGGCGCAGAACTTCGTGGAGGACCACGCCGGCGCCTTTGGTGTGGCGCAGCCGGACACCGGATTCACGCCGGCCGGCACGCGGGACGTGGGCGGCGAAAGCTACGTTCGCCTCAATCAGACCTACGGCGGTGTGCCGGTCTTCGGTGCGCAGACGGCGGTCCAGGTGACGGCAGATGGCTATGTCCGCAACGTGGTCAGCGACATGATGCGCGACACGCGCAGCCTGGATTCCGGCGCCGTGCCGCTCACGCCGGCGGTGTCCGAGGCCCAGGCGATTGCGGCGGCGAAGACGGCGGTGTCGGAAGCGGTGGACGGTATCGCGACCGTACACCTCACGAGCAGCCGCGAACCGGCGCTGGTCATCTGGAGCCCGGGCGTGCTGAACGTCGATGGTCCGGTGCGCCTTGCGTGGACCGTCGAACTCGTCGCCGTGTTCCCGCAGTACGTGCGTCAGGTGGCGCTGGTCGATGCGCAGTCCGGTGAGGTTGCGTTCCGCTACTCGCTGGTGCAGGACATTAAGGACCGTGAAATCCGCGATGCCGAGAATACGCTGAATCTCCCGACGGAGGCGGTACGTGTTGAGAGTGATCCGCCGACCGGCATCCGCGACGTGGATCAGGCTTACGATTTCCTCGGCGATACCTATGATTTCTACGTGGCCGAACACGACTGGGAAAGTTTCGATGGTGACGGCGGCACGATGATCGCCACGGTCCGGCTGAATTTTTTCAACGCTTATTGGGATGGTGAGCAGACGGCCTACGGCGCGGGTCTCGCCGTGGATGACGTGGTCGCGCATGAATTTACGCACGGCGTGACCGAGAGCACCTCGAACCTGATTTACTTCGGCTTCTCCGGCGCCATCAACGAGTCGTTCTCGGACATGTGGGGCGAGTGGGTCGACCTCACGAATGATGCGGGGAACGACGACGACGACGTGCGCTGGTTCATCGGTGAAGACATCACCGGCTCCGGGAAAAGCAGTACCGCCACGAAGGGCATCGACGTAGACGTGCCGGAGAACGCCTTCCGCTACATGAAAGACCCGACGATCTTCGGCGACCCGGATCGCCTGGGCAGTCCCCTGCTCTTCCCGGTCACCTCAGCGATCGACAACGGTGGTGTCCACATCAACAGCGGTATCGGCAACAAGCTGTGTTACCTGCTCACGGACGGCGGCACCTTCAACGGCCAGAGCGTGGAAGGCTTCGGCATCTCGCGGACGGCGGATCTTATGTTCGGCACGCAGTTCCTGCTGACGCCGGCTTCGGACTACTACGACCTCTACGCGGCGATGAACGCCTCGGCCGTGTCCCAGGGCTTCAGCCTGCAGGAGCGTCTGAACGTCGTTGCGGCCGCCTCCGCGGTGGAAATTGTTCCACCGGGCGTTGCGGAGAACAGCGTCACGGACTTCCAGGCCACGCCGACGCGCGACCTGGACGACAACCCGGTGATCGCGCTGACCTGGGAGAACCCGGCGCCGGAATTCCTTAGCCAGGTAATCCTGCTGCGCAGCGTAACCGGATTCATCACGGACCCGGTGGATGGCATCGAACTCATGTCCGGCACGACTTCGCGTTTCCTTGACGATCAAAACATCATTGAGGGCGTCCAGTATTACTACACGCTGATTGCCGAACTGGTGGGCGGCGCGCCGCAGGTGCTCTTCGCCCGGGCGACCGCCGGCGAGACCATCTCCCCCGTGCCCGCCGAAGCGTTCGCGGACGAGATCGCGGGCATCGATCTCGCCTTCTCGCAGTTGACCTACACCCCGGTCGGCGGCCCGGTGAATGGCCTGGGCAGCTATGCCGACTACGACGTAACCTACCAGCCGGGCGTCTTCGCGCTACCCGTGGCCCGGCAGGATGAGAACGGCAACTCCTTCGACCTGAACCTGACCGATGATGGCACGGTGACCTTCACCTACAACGGCGACGTGTTCCCCTTCTTCGGCCAGCCCAAGACCCAGGTCATCATCAGCGCGAACGGCTTCCTCACCTTCGACGCCGTCTCCGCGGCAAGTACGCTCAATGTGCCGACCTTGGACGCGCACTTTGCAGCACAGCGCATCTCGCTGCTCTTTGCCAACCTCGCACCGAATGTCGGCGGCTCGATGTGGGCACGTGCGCTGCCGGATCGCTTTGTCGTGACCTATGAGAACCTCCGCGAATTTGCGGTGGATTCGCCCTTCAACGCCCCGGCTCCGAACAATGCGCAGCTGGAGCTTTTCCACAACGGCACGATCCGCATGACCTATCTGGACCTCGGCGTACGCAACGCCATCGTCGGAATCTCGAACGGTTCCGGCGTCCCGGTCGATCCGGCGGACGAGTTTGACGAGGTGGTTTCCGTGGATCGCGCGGCGGACCTGAGCGAACTTCCGGACGAGCCGCAGGATCTGCGTTTTGAGCCGTTGGGCATTGAACGCGCCTTCGACGCCGGTGAACAGGTTGCCTTCCGGGTAAACACCACCAACGGCGTGGACAAGCCGGGCGTGCCGGTGCTCTTCGCGAGCTGGGACGGCCCGGGCGCGGCGCCCTTCGCAGATCTCGGCAACGGTTCCGGCCAGTTCGACTGGCAGACCACGGCGGACGACGCGGGCATCTATACCCTTCGCGTCAACGCACAATTGGGTGCAGAGCGCGCCTACATCGACATTCGCTTTTTCGTGGGTGACGTGGTGCGTGCACCGGTCGCAACCAACCTGACGCTCGCCACGGGCACACCGCTGGAGAATCCCGCGGAAGATCGCCTCGTACCGGACGAGTCACCGTTGATCGCGGACTACAGCTATTCGCACCCGCTCAATGTGCCCGAAGGCAACACCTTGCTGTACTGGTTCCGCGACGGCCTGCTGGTGCCGGGTCTCACCGGCCAGCGCCAGGTGCCGGCCTCGGCCACGAGCAGCGGACAGGAATGGCACTTCCGGGTGGTCCCGGCGGACCAGTTCCTGGTCTTTGGTGACGAGGCCATTTCGCCGGTGGTCACGATCA
>JAUIKJ010000449.1 GCA_030430835.1 Candidatus Hydrogenedentota bacterium | reverse complement strand
GCCGCGCCGCTTCGCCGATCAGCAGGCCCTTGCTCTCGTAGGATAGCACCGCGGCGGTACAGGCAAGGATGACGCCGATGATGATCGAGGCGATGGCGTCGAAGATCGGGTTGCCGGTGATCTGCGCAAGGCCGATGCCCACGAACGCGGCCATCAGACCCAGCATCGCCGCACTATCCTCGAACAGCACGGTAAACACGGTGGGATCCTTGCTCCGCTGTACCGCCTTGAAGTAGCTGAGCCCCCCCTTGGTCTTGCGGAACTCGTGAAACGCCACCCACCAGGCGGCGCCCTCGAACAGCATCGCGAGGGTGAGAACGAAGTAGTTGACCCCCGGCTTCTGGATTGGCTCCGGGTGACTGAGCTTGCTCACGCCCTCGTAAATCGAGAGCCCGGCACCGAGGGAGAAGATCAGGATGGCAACGACGAAGGTCCAGAAGTAGAGCTCCATACTGTAGCCGAACGGGTGGCGCGCGTCCGCCGGCTTGCGTGCGCGCTTCATGCCGTACAGCATGAGACCCTGGTTGCCCGTATCCACCACGGAGTGAATCGCCTCGCTGAACATCGCCGAGCTGCCGGTGATGGCGGCGGCGATAAACTTGGTGATGGCGATGAGGCCATTCCCCGCGAGCGCGGCGTAAATGACCTTTCGGGAACCATGCATGGACGACATGACGATCAGACGGTGAATTCAGTGATAGTGACAGGCGCGACGGGTCAACGTCGCGGGATGCAGACAGGGATGCGCGGGGAGGTCGACCGGGTTCAGGACGAACGGCGTTCCCGAGGGAGGTTCGGGGTCTTCCTCGGCATCGACGGACTGGCCGGCATCACCTGCCCAGGGGCAGGCGCTGACGGCGTCCGTGGAAACGTCTTCGGCAGGGAGGCGCGCGCAACGAACCGCGACCGGCCCCGGACGATTGCCCGGGCCGTTCATGAGTCGAACTGGATCATGGAGTCGCTGTCATGCGGTGGCTTGGCCTCCCCGTGGCACACCGTCGCGGCGCGGCCGCGGGAAGAATGGATCATGTTACTTGCCGGTTTCCCGTCTTGGCAAGCCCCGGAGAGGAATCCGGCGTTGCGCCGGGGCGGGGCCGGAGGGGGAAATTCGCGCCATGGCTTCAGGTGGTCAGCTGGCGGTAGATGTCCGCCACCTTGAGCGGCAGCTTGCGCACCTCGTCCACCACCACGAAGCTCGCGGCGCCGTACATGTGCGGCAGGTATTCCCCGGCCTCGGTGTCAATGGTGATGCAGAACGGGTGGATGCCGGTGTTGCGCGCCTCGATCAGTGCCTGGCGGGTATCCTCGATGCCGTAGTCGCCGCGGTAGCCGTCGTAGTCGTCGGGCTTGCCGTCGGACAGGGTGATGAGGATGCGCGTGCGCGCCTCGACACGGTTGAGGATGCCGCTGAGGTGGCGGATGGTGACGCCCATGCGGGTATAGTCCTGGGGGCGCAGGCCGCTGATGCGCGCGCGCACCTCGTCGTCGTAGGCGCGTTCGAAGGACTTGATGCGATAGACCTCGCAGCGATTGCGCGTCATCCCGGAGAAGCCGTAGATCGCGTACTGGTCGCCGAGGATCTC